>JAQBPC010000017.1 GCA_028287725.1 Chloroflexota bacterium
CGCTTCGCGACGAGTTGCTGGAGCTACTTGGCGGGACCGAGACGCAAGGCCTTGCCAAGCACGAGCCGATGACGACGATCATGGTCGTCGGCGTGAACGGCGTCGGCAAAACGACGTCGATAGCAAAGCTGACACGCTTCTTGCAGGAACAAAACCAAAGTGTAATTATTGCCGCCGGCGATACATTCAGGGCGGCCGCGGTCGAGCAACTCTCTATCTGGGGCGAGCGGCTGGGCGTCCCGGTAATCAGTCAGTCGACATCGGCAGACCCCGGCGCTGTCGTCTACGATGCGATGCAGTCGGGCCTTGCTCGCAAGTCAGACTACGTTATCGTCGATACAGCAGGGCGCTTGCACACCAAATTCAATCTGATGGAAGAACTCAAGAAAGTGCAGCGGGTGGCCCAGAAGATCGACCCAACAGCCATGCATGAGGTGCTGTTGGTGCTCGATGCGACGAGTGGTCAAAACGCCCTGGAACAGACCAAGGCTTTTGGCGAGGCGGTGGGCGTCACCGGCGTCATCCTGACGAAGCTGGATGGCACGGCGAAAGGCGGGGTGGCATTCGCCATCCGCCGCAGACTGGCTGTACCGATCAAGTTTGTTGGCACGGGGGAAAAGGTTACTGACTTCGCCCCGTTCGATGCTGAAGAATTTATCAGCGCGCTATTCAATGCATAGTCTGTTTGCATCGAAGCATTCGTATGCGAGGTAAGACGTAGTGTTTGAAACATTAACAGATCGCTTGCAAGGCATCTTCGACAAGATGGGCCGGAAAGGCAAGCTGACCGAGCCCGACGTGCAAGAGGCCATGAAGGAAGTCCGCCGAGCTATGCTCGAAGCGGACGTCAACTTCAAGGTTGTCAAGGACTTCGTCGCCAAGGTGACCGAGCGCAGCGTTGGAGCGGACGTGCTCCAGGCGCTCAGGCCGGAGCAACAGGTCATAAAAATCGTCAACGAGCAGCTGATCGAGATGCTGGGCGAGCAGGCGCACCTGGATTTTGCCAGCGCGTCGCCCGCGGTGATCATGCTCGTTGGACTTCAGGGATCCGGCAAGACGACGACCAGCGCGAAACTCGCCCACTTCCTCCGCAAAAAGGGCCAGTCGCCCTTGCTCGTTGCAGCCGACGTCTATCGGCCGGCCGCGATTGACCAGCTGGTAACCCTTGGCAAGCAGCTCAATATCCCGGTTTACCATGAGTCGCCGGACACAAAGCCGTTGGTTATTTCTCAGAACGCGATACGCGAGGCACGACAGAACGGTAATAGTGTCGTCATCCTCGACACGGCGGGCCGGCTGCACATCGACGACGCCATGATGGATGAGGTGGCGGCAATCCGCATGGCCCTGCAGGTCAACGAGGTGTTGCTGATTGCCGATGCCATGACTGGCCAGGAATCCGTGCGCGTGGCCGAGGAGTTCAATGCCCGGCTCCCGCTCTCCGGTCTTATTCTCACCAAGATGGATGGCGATGCCAAGGGCGGTGCTGCCCTCTCCATTCGCGCGGTGACCAACATCCCAATCAAATTCATCTCAACGGGCGAAAAGACCGACGCGCTCGAGCCGTTCTATCCCGATAGATTAGCGAACCGCATCCTCGGCATGGGTGACATCCTCACCCTCATCGAAAAGGCCGAGGAGACCATGGATCGCACGCAGGCGGAAGCCATGGAAAAGAAGCTGCGCAACAACAGCTTCACCCTTGAGGATTTTCTCGCCCAACTGCAACAAATCAAGAAGATGGGTCCGCTGAGTCAGCTTGTCGAGATGATGGGCATGCGCGGTGCGCTCAAGGCGAGCGGCATGGATGGCGAGATCGACGATCGACCGCTCAAGCAAATCGAAGCAATTATCAATTCCATGACGCCCAACGAACGTCGAGCTCCCGATATTCTGAACGCCAGCCGGAAACGCCGCATCGCCAAGGGCAGCGGTACGCATGTGCAGGATGTGAACCAGCTTCTCACGCAGTTCCGTGAAATGCAGAACATGATGAAGCAGCTGACGGGTGGCCGCATGGGTAAGATGCTGGCGAAGCGCATGGGGATGATGCCTAAGCGCTAAGTCAGTTCACCGCATACAGACCTCCGGATGCGCGATGTACGTTACGCGAGCAATACTTTCGGCGGCAGAGGAACAGCTTGGCGCGCCGAATGAGATGACAATGACGTACGAAATTCTCCCTTCGGAGCTCGCGATGATCCGCGCGAGCCAGCGCCACGGTCGAGCGCACGACGTGACGACGGTGCTCAATAGCGGGCACGAGGTCCTGGCAATTGCCAAGCATAGCTATCCCTCTAGCGTGTATCGGATACCAGGCGGCGGGCTGCAGCCCGGTGAACCGTTGGCGGCCGGCGCTGCTCGCGAAGCGTATGAGGAAACAGGGCTGACGTTTACGCCCGACCAATACCTTTTGCGTGTTTCGGCCAAGTTTACCTCTGGGGCCGACTCTTTGGACTGGACGACGCACATTGTGAGCGGGACGACGCCGTCCGCACAGCCCGACCCAGTCGACCTTCACGAGATTCGGGAGGCGCGCTGGGTGGCCTGGGACGAGCTGCTGGGACCCATCACCGAGTTGATGCGGGAGACCGGCAAGCCTCTCTTTGCTTATCGAATCGCCTTGCACCGTGCGACCTTCGCGGAAATGTGCGAGCGTGGCCTGCTCTAGAATAGACCGGCCGATGCTCCCATTGAGCTAACCGGCTGCTCCTTCACAAACCTGCTCGGCCACGTTGAGCGAACGCATGATGTGCGCCGCGACATCGTTCGCGGCATCTGGACGGCCATGGAGCCTGGCATTCGCTCGCATTCGAGCGATTTCTTCAGGGCACGCATCAAGGCGTCTCAACGTGTCGACAACATGGCGGAGGGTGGGCACGTGAAGGCCCGCGCCAAAACGTTCTACAAGTGACGGATTACTCGACTCCTGGCCTGGCGCGACCCGATGCAGCAACAAGGGTCGGGCGAGGGCAAGCGATTCCGCGATGGTCACAGAGCCTGCCTTTGTAATCACCAGATCTACCTTGCGCATATGGGGCGAAATTGGCTCGCCAAGTGCAAGGTGCCGGACGCTGGCACGGTTGGCGCCCAGGAGTTTGTGAGCGGGCCGGGGTGGTTCGGCGCCGCCCCAGCCCACGACGATATCCATTGATATTCCAGCGCCGGACAGCGTATCAACAACCTGAGGTAGCTGTGGTCCCGGAACTCCACCATCCAGGGCTAACACGCGTAGACGGTGGCTAGACCTGGGAAACACGTCTTCCAACGTACTAGCCAATCCGGCCATTCGATGAGGCGCGGCGCCATTGCCTGGCCAGAACTGGCGGCGCAATGGAATCCCCGACACGACAATACAGTGTGACGGCACCCCAAGAGCCTCGATTGCTCTGGCAGCGTCCTCGGTGCCCGCGAAGTAGAGGTCTACACCCGCAGCGACCCATGACCTGTGGATGTCCATGATATCCGTTACCACGTTGAACACTGCGATGTCCTTGCGTATCTCTCGGAGGCAACGCAAAGCTAGCTGCGTGCAGAGCGCATGGACACTGACTATTGCATCAGGCTGGACCTCATAGA
>JAQBPC010000030.1 GCA_028287725.1 Chloroflexota bacterium
AGGTGGTCGGCCGCATTGAGCCGGTGTCCATCGTCCAGCAGGCTTCCGAAGCGCACGAGGTTATACCAGCCGGAAAAGCCGATAGCTATGAGTACCGGAATGCTAAACCCAATGAAGCCTCGAAGCTTCGGCACGCTAGGTGACCGGACAAGCCAAATGATGCAGACCACTGCGAGTGGGGCGATGGCTGCGATCGATGGCAGCCGCACCAGTATGGCGAGCGCCGATAACGCGCCGGCAAGGAACCAGTGTCGCACGGCCGTGGAATCGCCTTGCGCAGCATTGCGCGGTATGTCGGCGACCGCAGTGGAGACGCTATGCGTAACAGTCGGTCCATCCTCGGCATAGGCTATCGAGCTGCCATGCGCATCATTCCGGCCATCGCCGGCAGTCGCCAGCCAGGCCTCGCGGACCGCTAATAGGAGCAACAGACCGGTTAGTGTTACATCGAAGCCAAAGCGGGCGTATGGCCATGCCAAAGATGCGAAACCATACAGCAGGGAGACCAGCAGTGACCGGCGCAGCGAGTATCCAAGGTCAAGAGAGAACCTGCACAGCAGCGTCACCATCAGCGCCGTTAGAAGGGAGGTATTCCAGCTAATCAGGTGAACGGGGACGCAGTATGTTAGCGAGCTGCATGCGGGCACCGGGTGAATCGCGTCGAACGCTTTGGCGATCAGGTAAAAGGGAATCAAAAAAAGCGAATAGCCGATCCCATGCGTGGAGTAAAAGCGCCCGTCCGCTCCCTGGCAACCCCAACCTGCGCAAAGCTGGCCGGCCTTTTGGATCGGCACATCAATCCAACCGTGCGACAACAGGCTGTCGGTAACATGAAGCTCTGAAAACGAGTCGCCGCTCGAGAAGTTGCTGCCTGCGCTGAACAGGTACACGAGCGTGGTGCTGAAGAAAAGCCAGCGAAGGACTGCATGCGCACGCACTATATGCAAAAATCTCTAGCACCGGCTAACGGTACGCTTTTAGGCGTCGTGCCTCGGAAATGTGTGTCCGACGGTCGAATGCGCCGCCATAGTCCGCCAGTGGCTTGACATAAAGTCAAAATTCCTTTCCTCAAGGCTGTATCCTCGTGCCCACGCTCTGGCCAACGGTTCAGCGCCATCTTGAAGCCGATTTGCAGCATCACTTTCATCCGGGTCCTGGCTGCGGTAATGTCGACCTAAACGTGCTTACGATGCTATCTGGCCACACGCACACGTAAAAGTGCCGCAGCCATGCTTGAAATCATATATGAACCTAATCTACAAGAAGCACTCAGCTTAATGTATGTCGGACCGCAAAAGTCGCCTTATGCGCGCTGACGGGACTTTGACAACTGCATGAGCCTGGCTCTGTCGGGCTGTGTCCGAACGTCACGGACTCACGAGGTTCTCTCGTGATCCCATCCGTGGCCGCTTGTTCGAGGCGCGTCCAGCGAACAGGTCCTCCGGCTCGCAACTGAGCGACCTTCCAGAACCCTAACGCTGCTGATCGCTTCGACTTCCGATAAGATAGGTTATGTGAACTTGAGGATCGCGATTTTTACTTGCCGCTCAGCCACTGACCGATATCATGGGCGCTGACGGCAAAAACAAAGCACAGTAGCATTGCCATGCCCACAAGGTGAATTAGGCCTTCGCGTCGGGCACTCACGCGCTTTCTGCGCGCCACGCCAATGATCACGAACAACAAACGGCCGCCGTCGAGTGCTGGAAAAGGCAGAATGTTCACAAATGCCAGGTTCATACTGATTAGAGCGGCCAGGTACAGCACGGGGCCGGCGCCGTACACCGGAACCGCGTTCGCGGCGTCGCCGGTGATGCGTGCAATGCCTACTGGGCCCGTAACACCGCCCGCCGCGGGATTACACGTGTGTTGACTGAAGAGGTGCACGATGCTTTGTACAAAGTCACCAGGTTGGTGGAGCGACTGTACGAGCGCGCTGGCGCCATCGGTTCCGGTCGAGCCAATCGTTCCTTGAAAGCCGACCCGACCTTGTCCAAGCGGCGGATTTGCGCGAGGCACGACTGTCCGCGTTAGCTGCTGGCCGTGGCGGTCAATAGTCAGCACGGTCGGCCGGCCGATGCTACAAGCAATCTGGTCCTGAACGTCCGTCTGGGTCGCTGTCGACGTGCCGTTGACAGCCGTGATCACATCGCCGAGCTGCAGAACTTGAGCGGCCGGGGAATTCGTTTGCACGAGAGATACCCGCGGCTGGTCCACCGGAATCGGCGCGATGGTATACACCAGGAAGAACAGTACCAGCGCCATCAGAAGGTTCATGAAGGCACCGGCGCACAGTACTACTGCTCGCTGCCAGGCAGGCTTGGCGCCAAAGCTCCAGGGGCCTTCCACCTCGCCATTTTCGCCCGACATGCGGACAAACCCGCCGAGCGGAATTGCGTTAATGCTGTATATGGTGTCACCGCGAGCTCTGCTCCAGAGGCGCGGCGGGAAGCCGAAGCCGAATTCGTTGACGCGTATGCCAAAGAGACGCGCCGAGGCAAAGTGCCCCAGCTCGTGTACGCCCACGAGCGTGAAAATCAGCACGATGAATGCGACGACACTAACGACGGCGAACATACAGGTCCAGTCGAGTAACTGCTGACGTAGGTGACGCGGCGGCCGCGTCTAGCTCTCTGAGCATACCAGGCAGATATGTTCCTGACGCCCTGGAGCAATCTGACACTTCGATCCGTCGACGACGCGCTGAGCGAATCTATTTCGATGATGCAACGTGCGATGGTGCGTATGTAGCCCATAATCGAGCAAAAGGATGGCGTTATACCGACGCTGCCAGCAACCCAATTGAAGCCAAGCCGTATGTTTCGGTCGCAGGCTGCGGGTCTGCTAGTTCCACCCGCGTGAACGCGCTAGAGTCAAGCAGCGCTCACGTGCGGCACTGTCCGCAGCCAGTATGTCATCGAGATCGGGAGTGCTAAGGTTTTCATGAGCCTGCAGAACCTCGCCTACCAGTTCAGGGATTCCTGTAAGTGGAATTCTGCCACTGATAAACAACTCAACCGCGACCTCATCCGCACCACACAGCGCTGCCGGATATGTGCCACCTCGCTTACCGGCTTCAATCGCCAGCTCGAGGCAAGGATATCTTGCCCACTCGGGTTCGGCGAACTCTAAGGCGCCCAATTTCATTATGTCGACTTGAAGCTCTTGATGTTCCCAGCGCTCGGGATGGCTCAATGCGTATTGGATAGGCAGACGCATATCGGTTCTGCCGAGCTGCGCTTTGACTGAGCCGTCCGTGAACTGAACGAGCGAATGCACAACGCTGGTTGGATGGAGGACGACCCTAATGCGTTCGTAAGGGCAGTTAAAGAGCCAATGGGCCTCGATTACCTCGAGCCCCTTATTCATCAGCGTCGCGGAATCAATTGTAACTTTCGGACCCATGCGCCATGTCGGGTGGCGCAGAGCTTCCTCCGGCGTGACGGTGCTCAGCTCGTCGAGAGGACGGTCCCGTAGCGCACCGCCCGATGCCGTGAGAATCAATTCGTGGATTGCGCTCAGGTCTTCGCCCACAAGACACTGCCAGAGTGCGCTGTGCTCGCTATCGATCGGCACGAGCTCGCCGCCATACTCTCGCGCCATCGACGTAACGAGGCTGCCGGCCATGACCAGCACCTCTTTGTTGGCAAGACCTACACGCTTCCCTGCCTTTAACGCAGCAAGCGTAGCCAGGAGTCCAGCACGACCAACCGTGGCAACGACGACCATGTCGGCATCCGGCAAAGTGGCCAATCGTTCAAGCGAACCTGCCTCATTGAACACAGATGTGTTGCTTGGAAAGCCATCCTGAACATTGGCGCCTTCACCGATCGCCACGTAAGGTACGCCAAATTCACGGGCTTGCTTGCTCAGAAGGTCTTGCCGCCGCGCAGCGAGTCCGACTACCTGTAGGCGATCGGGGAATCGTCGCACCACATCGAGCGTTTGAACGCCAATCGACCCGGTGCTGCCGAGAATGACGATTCGCTTCAAGGAAAACACAGCCTCCAGTAGTAGACCACGGTTACGGCAAAGAGAAGACTGTCGATACGGTCAAGCACGCCACCATGTCCTGGTATGAGCGTGCCAGAATCCTTTACACCTGCTTCACGCTTTACCAATGACTCGACGAGATCACCCGCTTGAGCAGACGCACTTACCGTCACGCCAATGAGAATTGCTAGGAGTACCGGCACGTGCAGTCCGGCTACCAGAGCGACTGCGGTTGCTGCGAGCGTCCCTGCAAGTAACCCGCCCCCAGCGCCCTCGAGAGTCTTCTTTGGGCTGATACTGTGGAAGAATGGCCGCTTTCCAAATGATCGCCCGACGAACAGGGCGCCGATGTCGGTACTCCATGTTACGGCACAGGCAAGTATCGTCCACGCCAATCCCTGGCTGGTGTCCCTCAGCAAGATAAAGTGTAAGCCGAGCCCAATTATGTAGGCGATGGAGCCGGCGCCGATTGCCCACTCCAATATTCGACGCGTAGGTAGCCCACCAAGCAGCAGTCCACCCAAACTCAGCATGAGTGCGCCCGCGGCCGCAATTTGGGCCGCGCCTGCACGATAATGGCTGAAGAATACGCCAAAGAGTACAATCGCGCCGGATACCAGCGTCAGGTAACGCCAGCTTTTTGACGGCACCTGGCCGGACATCGGACCAAGCATCGCGCAAAGCTCCCACAGTCCGCCCAGGCACATGAGGCTAATGCCGATAAAGTACGGGGTTCCGCCAAGTATGACCAGCAGAATAGCGACCGGGGCGAGAAGTGCAGCACTGATTACTCGCTGCTTCACGCCCTTGCTGCTCGCCTTTCCGGCGGATTGTACGCTTTAGCCAAAGCGGTGATGCGTTGGCGAGACTTGGCCAACCGTTCTAGTGAATGGTTCACCCGCTCTAAAGCCGGCCATACTTCCGCTTACGGTTGGCGTATGACTCAACCGCAAGGCGCAGGTCGTCTGGCCCGAATTCCGGCCAGAGCTTTGGGCTCGAATAGTATTCGCTATATGCGGCCTGCCAGAGCAGGAAGTTTGATAGCCGCATCTCGCCCGCCGTTCGGATAATTAGGTCGGGGTCACGCAGGCCCGCGGTATAGAGATGGCTCGAAATCATCTCCTCGGTTATGTCGTCCGGGCCGACATCCTGCCTCATCAGCTCGCGAACGGCACGCACAATCTCGTCCCGACCCCCGTAATTGAAGGCAATGTTCAGGCTCATCCGAGTATTCGAGCGCGTGAGAACTACAGCATCCTGGATTGCACGAGCAAGTGGGGCGCTGACTCCATCAAATGAGCCGATATGAAAGACGCGCACACCCTGTCGATGCAGATTCGCGGTCTCACGACGGCTGATCAAGGTAAAGAGCCGCATAAGCCCGCTGACTTCCTCCTGGGGTCGTCCCCAGTTTTCGGTCGAGAAGGCATATAACGTGAGTACCTGGATTCCAAGGTCTATCGCGCAGGGGACAATCCGCTGGATGTTGTCTACGCCGTTCCTGTGTCCCTCAAGGCGCGGGAGGTGGCGCTGTTGCGCCCACCGGCCATTTCCATCCATGATGATCGCCACATGTTGCGGCACGGTTGCGTTGGGCGATGTAATGATGGATTCGGGCGCGTTGTCTGTAGCCGCACTGGGGACGTTGGCCACCTCGTTGGTACCTCCTGCTTCGTGGCCCGAAGCGGCATCTGTATCTGATGGAATATTCGAAGGACTCACGTGCATCTCCTCAGCTCACAAGCCAGGTGCTGCTGTGGGGAACGAGTGTCCAATTAGACCGCCATTACCTCTGACTCCTTTGCGGAGCCTAAGGTGTCCATTTCGGCAATTGCATGATCAGTAAT
>JAQBPC010000446.1 GCA_028287725.1 Chloroflexota bacterium
CTTCAATGCCAAGGGACCAAAATGGACCGTTTAGCCCAAAGAACGTATCGGTAAAGAACGTATGTAGCAGCGTAAGGTGTGGCCAGATCTGGTGCCACCCAGGCCAAGACGGGGTGTGGGTCGCCAACCCAAACCGCTGGGCGAACGGGGCAATCACGAACGGCAGCAGAACCACGCCGGCCAATGCCGCATAATACGGTGGCCCAAGCCGGCGAGCACGGCGCCGAAAGAAGGATGCCCAGTCGCGGCGACTCCCCTGCTTGGTCAGCGGATAATAGAGACAAAACCCACTGAGCACGAAGAACAGATCGACGCCGCTGTGACAAACGTCCAGGCCAAAAGCGAGGGCGTTTACCGAGAAATATGGGTAGCCTGACGCGGCATAGATGTGGCCAATCACCACGAGCAGAGCCGCCGCGCCGCGAAGTCCATCTACCGGCAAAAGTCGGGAACGATCCGACGACGTGGCGATTCTCCCAGTGCCTAGTTACGTTGTACGCCGCTGATAACAGGATGTTGTACCGACTAGCATAAGTGACCAGTCCTTAGCGTGCCACCGAGGTCTTCCCTTACGGATGGCAAGTCTAAGCTGTAGCGCGCAGGGATGCGGTTGGCGTTTCCCCTGGTGTGATGCATGCCAGGGCCACCCGGCGCAGCTCCGCCAATCATTAGTGCTGCCCCTTCGTCTAAACATCGCCAATTGCGCCTTCTCCCGCCCTAGCCTGACAGGACATTGGTGCAAACCTCCAGGTCAGGGCACACTAACGGGTGAAGGAGATTACCATGCTCGTCTTCAAGGCACGCATGCCACTGCGATTGACGAACTAATGCGGATCGCCGTCCTCTCGCCCATGATTAACCCCTTGGCGGAGCCGTTCGCCGGCGGAACCGAAGCAGTAACGGCGCAGATAGCGCGCGGTCTCGCCGAACGCGGCCATACTGTCACAGTATTTGCTACCGAAGGCTCGGGCGTGCCGGGCACCGAGCTGCGCACCATGGGGCTCAAGCCCAGCGCTCTGCGCTGGCTGGCGCCGCCCGACCAACTCGACGGAGCGACGATGAGGGCTTTGCTCGTGGCCGAACAACGAGCATTCCACGGAATCTTGTTGTGGTTACGGGCCCACGCGGCCAAGTACGACCTCGTGCACAACAACAGCTTCAGCGGTACTCCATTGCTCCTGGCAGACAGTGTGGGAGTGCCATTCGTTACGACCCTGCATGTGCCGCCTGTCCTGCTGGAGCAGGTTGCGGCGTTAAGGACGCTTGCGGAGAATGGGACGCCGAGCAGGCTGATAGCGGTCTCGCACGGCCTGGCGCAAGAATTCGGGACAATAACCCCCGTAGGCAAGGTAATCCACAACGGCGTCGAGATACCAGCCGACTCGGAGGTCGCGCCTGACCAACATCTTCTGTTCGTTGGCAGGCTGGTGCCTGAGAAAGGCGCCGATCTTGCGATTTCAATCGCCCGTGCAGCCGGATGCACATTGCTGATTGCGGGAAGAATTGAAGACGATGCCTTTTACCGCCGTGAAATCGCGCCGCACGTCGATGGGACGAGCGTGATATATCTCGGCCATCTCAGCCAGGGAGAGGTTTGGTCGCACATGAGCCGTGCCGCGGCCATGCTGTTTACTCCTCGCTGGCCGGAGCCATGCAGTCTCGCGGTGCTAGAAGGTTTGAGCCGAGGCACCCCTGCGATTGCCTTTGCGACCGGAGGTCTGGTGGAACAGGTAATCGATGGCGAAACGGGTTTTCTCGTGCCGCCTGGGGACCTCACAGCCGCGGCCGGCGCTATCGCCAAGCTTGGCCAAGTCTCTCGCGAGGCCTGTCGCGCGGATATGGTGCAGCGCTTCTCGCGCGACGCGATGGTTTCCAAGTACGAAGCGTACTTTCAAAAAATCATCGAAGGAGCGCGGCCCTCGCAAGGCGGATAAGGCAGGAACAGCGGCTTTTGGCGCGTGCTCCAGCTTCCCTACTGGGCGTTTCAACAAATCGCCTCGCACTCCGATATGATTCTACTCGGAGGAAGCTGCCTGTGGACGAAAGTGTGAGGCCAGCCGAGCTCGTTCGCGAGCTACAGGACATTGTGGGATCCGATCGTGTGCTTAGCGACGCGTACAGCCTGCGCCTCTACAGCTACGATGCCGGCACCGATGCCGCGGCCGCCGACCTGGTAGTGATCCCAGAGGATGGCAAGCAGCTGGCCGCGGTAATGGCGGCAGCGGCCAAGCACGGCATCTCGCTCATACCGCGAGGTGGCGGCACGGGACTATCCGGCGGCGCGATACCCTGTGAAGGCGGCATGACTATCTCATTTGCACGGCTGCGGCGCATCATGTCCGTGGAGCCAGAGCATCTTCAAGCGCGCGTGGAGGCAGGGGTGGTGAACCTTGCGCTCGGCCGCGCCGTGACCCCGCTTGGATTGCAGTTCGCACCCGATCCCTCGAGCCAGGCGGCATCGACGATTGGCGGGAACGCGGCGATGAACGCCGGCGGCCCGCACACGCTGGCTTACGGCGTTACGGCGAATCACGTGCTCGGCGTGCGCCTGCTGCTGGCGAACGGCCAAGTCGCGGAGCTTGGCGGGCCGGCGCCTG
>JAQBPC010000074.1 GCA_028287725.1 Chloroflexota bacterium
GGTTGACCATTATCTGCATGAGACGGTCCTCGTCGCCCCATACAGGCAGCACGCCGTCTGCACGCTCATCGCGGAAATGCAAGCCGGCGTACGCGGGCAAGTCACCGTATCGCGCCAGGGCGCGGCCAGCCACCTCATTCAAGTCGATAGGCGCACGCCGTAACTGCAGCTGGCCGGCTTCGAGACGCGAAAGATCCAGCAGGTCCTGCGTGAGCCGCTGCAGCCGCCGTGCTTCTTCGTTGATGACCTGTACCGCGCGACGCTGCGTGGGATCCCCTGCGACCTCATCGCTGTCGGCGAGGATTTGGCTGAACCCTACAATCGAGGTGAGGGGTGTTTTGAGGTCATGTGAGACGTTGGCGATAAACTGCCGCTGCATCTCCCGTGCGGTACTCACCTCGCTGGCCATACGGTTGAAACTACGCGCGAGTTGTCCCACTTCGTCCTGCCGCGCCTCCGGCACGCGTTGGTCATAATCTCCACGTGCCATTTGCTCGGAGGCTACGGTTATCGAATTGAGCGGCCGGGTAATGGCCCGCACGATCAGCAACACGACCACCAACGTGAGCATCACGGCAAGGATGCCGGCGGCGGCAAGCTTCGGCAATATGCTGCTCAATGCCTGCTGGTCGACTCCCGCCGGTGACTTGGCGATGATTATTGAGCGAACCAGCAGTGGCGACGCCGACGCTTGAAGCGCCGCCTCAAACGAGGCGGAGCATGCACGATAAAAGCTGTTGCCGCCGCCCGGAAGGCTCGACGTCTGCCGAACTTCCGTACAACTGGGTTTGAGGTTAAGCACAGTCGGCGTGGAGGCGCCGGCCATGTCGTCGAGCACGGCGCTGCAGGTCACGGGCACCTTCGAAGCCGGCAGCGTCACCAGGCTCGCCGACGAGTTCGTGTCAATCGCGATGTGATTGCAGTAGTCGACGATCAGCACACGCACGCCTGCTCCGCGCGCCGTGCTGGTCAGCTCGGAGCGCAGGCTTTGCAACGTCGTTTGCGGCCTGTATGCGTAGCGGACCAGCGACCGTTTGACGAGCGTAAAGACACCGGGGGCCGACCGCTGCAGATCCGACTGAACCTGCTGGGTATTGTAGATGCGGATCTCTCCCCAGAATGTCGCGCCCGTGAGCACCAAGCTGAGGAGCAGCACACCTACGAACGCGGCAAATAACCTGCTTCGAAGACTGACGAAGCGCGGCCTTGACACGGAGGTAACGTCGCCACTCATCGAATCAGTCCGACACCGCCTCCTCGAACTTGTACCCTACGCCCCAGACGGTGTTTATCCAACCAGTGCCACCGCCAGCGGCGTGTAGCTTGTCGCGCACATGCTGCACATGTACGTCGACCGTTCGGCTGAAACCCTCGAAGTCGTAACCCCATACGGTGTTCAGCAGCTGTTCCCGGCTAAACACCTGGCCTGGATGCCGCGCCAGGGCCAAGAGCAGGTCAAACTCTTTGGGCCGCAGCTCAACGGATCGTGAGCCGATCCGCACGTCGCGGCGCTCCGGGTCTACGCGTAGGGGGCCAAAGGTCAGGGCGCCATTTGGCTTCTCGACGCCGGCCTGCACGCGCCGCTGCAGCGCCTTGACGCGCACGACCAGTTCTTTAGGCTCGAAGGGCTTGGTCAAGTAGTCATCGGCGCCGAGCTCGAAACCGACTACCTTATCAACAATGTCATCTCTGGCGGTAAGCATCAATATTGGCACCGTGCTGGTCTTCCGGATCTCGCGACACACGTCGGTACCGGACATGCCGGGCAGCATGATATCGAGTATCACGAACGACGGCTGCACGCGTGCGAACACCTCGAGCGCTTGTGGGCCCGTCGCCGCATGCTCGACCATAAAGCCCTCACGCGTCAGATAATGCGCCACAAGCTCGCGAATATGTTCTTCATCGTCGACAATGAGAATAGGCCGCATCATGGGCCTATAGTACCACGACGGTCAGGTTGCCGAAATGCGGGCTCCGCAATGCCCTGACCCGCGCCCTCCGCCCTGGTACGTTGTTCTTGCACGCGGCTCATACAAGGCCGCATAGCGCCCCAGTACAGGCCAGGGCACCTGCATGTCGGGGCGGAAAGGGCGAGGATATGGCAGCGACGCCTCCAAATCTCTTCGAGATGGGACTCAGCACGGGGAAGCTCCGCCGGTTGCAACGGCTGGCCCAGGGGCAAGTCTCCGGCGACGGTCTGATGCAGCTGCTGGCCGCCGATTGGCGACTTGATCTCGGCGCGCCCGACCCCTTGCCCCCGGCAGATAGGGCCGATCCTGAGTACGCTTTCCGCCTCGCGGACCAAGGTGGTATGTCCGGCATTATTCTTGGTATTGGCCATGCGGAACGCTATCTTGGCGATCGCTATAGACATATCCCGTTCGTGCTCCAGCTGAATGGGAAGACGGACGTGCCGCCGGATGACGAAGCGCTGGCGCCGTTGAACGCCACCGTCGAGGACGCGGTCAGACTCGCTGCCGATGCGGTGTCCTACACCCTGTACGCGGGTTCTCCGGCGCAATATGAAGATTTCACGCAGCTGTCTCGCGTACGGCAGGAATGTGTGGCTTTTGGCATGCCGCTGCTTGTGCGCGCGGTTCCGCGCGGCACCGCCATCGAACGACGAGGCGGAGCGGGCAGCCAGTATGCGCTGGAGTATGCCGCACGCGTGGCCGACGAGCTTGGCGCCGACATCGTCGTGGTCGCCCCGCCATCGCCCGCTCCTTCGCGCGCCGCGCATCTTCCCAAGCCATATAGCGATCTGCAGCTCAGCCCGGCGGACGCCCTGGCACGTGTGGTCAACGCTGCCGGC
The DNA here is from genome assembly GCA_028287725.1 of Chloroflexota bacterium. GTDB lineage: Bacteria > Chloroflexota > UBA5177 > JANWHV01 > JANWHV01 > JANWHV01. The sequence continues at coordinate 2,816 of JAQBPC010000074.1, forward strand.
AACAGACTGGTACTGGTCGACGTATCCGGTGAGACCGGGAACGCGCTAAGGGACGTTGTGCGCTGTGCGGTCGAGGCAGGCGCCGTTGGCGTCATGCTGGGTCGGGGCTTATGGCAGTACTCGCTCGAGGAGGCTGCAGCGCTCTGCCGCGAGCTGCGAGCGATGCTGGAAGGTGAGGAGAGCGTGCCGAGTGCTTAAGCCCTAGCCCGCTATTCTCTGCCTATATGGCCTTCGGCTGTCTCGGCGATCGGCAGATCTTCGGACACGCTTCGCCCACGCGGCATCACCAGTACCAGGCCAACGACCATCAGTACGAGCCCGAGTACCTTGTGCCCGGTCAGCGGCTCGCCGAGCTGTGGCGCGGCCACCACAACCGTTATTGCAGGCGTGACCAACTCGTTGTAGCCGGTACGCACGGTCCCCAGGTGCCGTATCAGCCAGGTGGTGAGACTGAAGGTGATGCAACTGCAGGCAAGCACTAAAAATACGAAGCTGGCGACATTCGCGGAAGACGGCGCCGCAGGTAAACGATGCTCAGTCAGAAGGCTGAGCAGGAGGATCGCGCTGCCGGCGAACAGGAGCTGCCAGGATGTCAGCACCAGAATGTCGCCCTCGCGAGTACGGCTTCGCACCTGTTGGAAGCCGACCGCGTAGAGCAGCGCGGAGGCGGCGACCGCGAGCTCCGCGATCAGGGCGTCGCCGCTCATGGCCAATCCACTTCCGGCCGCGACGACCTGCACCACGCCCCCGAATCCCGCCAGGAGCCCCAGGGCCGTTTTCCAGCTCTGCGACTCGCCAGGATTTCTCGCGTTGATCAGGCAGATAAACAGCGGTGCGGTGCACCACACAAGTGTGAGCACGCTGGCCTGCGCATGTTGTACCGCCCAAAAGAAGATCGCGCTCGGTATGCCGATCATCGACATAGAGATCAAGAACAGGGCCGAGAGGTAACCGCGATCGAGTCTCAACGACGTGCCGCGCAAGCGAGCGGTAATGCCGAGGATCACACCGGCGAGAACGAAGCGGCTGCCGGCTACAAGGAACGGTGGTTGGCCCGTGGTGCCGATTTTGGCGGTAATGGGGAACTCGCCCCAAATGATACAGAGCACGGCAAAGCCAATAGCGATCGACCAGGCGGATGGCCCGACACGCACGTTCAGCCTGTGATTACGCACCAGATCCTGGCCAAGATCTGGCGGCGCCGCAATCATTGCTTCACTTGGTGTCGCGGACATCCCGCACGATCAATGCGACCGCCATCGCGGCGATGCCTTCCTCGCGGCCAACAAATCCCAGGCGTTCATTGGTCGTCGCCTTGACCCCGATTTGCTCCGGCTCTACATCAAGCGCGGCGGCGATGTTCTCACGCATGGCGGGCACGGAGGGCCCGATCCGTGGCCGCTCCGCGATAAGCGTGCTGTCCACATTCACCACGCGCCAGCCCCCCGACACCAATAGCCTGGCGACGCGGGCGAGCAACAGTGTGCTGGCAATGCCCTCAAGCTCGGGATCGCTCGGCGGGAAATGTTGGCCAATGTCGCCCAGGCTCGCGGCGCCGAGCAAGGCATCGGCAATCGCATGGAGCAATACGTCCGCATCCGAATGCCCGTCCAGTCCACGGTGATGGGGAAACTCCACGCCACCAAGTACCAGTGCCCGCTCCTCGGCGAATGGATGCACGTCGTAACCCATGCCAACGCGGATATCGGGGACATTGGTCATGTCTGTTCCTCTTCCATCGCACCCAACAATGATCGGACCACGGCGACATCCACGGGCGTGCTCACTTTGATGTTGGTCCGGTCGCCAAGAAAGGTATACACGGGGAAGCCCGCAAGCTCCAACACGGACGCGTCGTCGGTGCACTCGGCTCTCGCCGTCCCCACCCGTTCATAGGCAACTTGGATGATCCGCCATGAGAACACCTGTGGCGTTTGCGCCGCGCGGAGGAGGGAACGGTCCGGCGTGGCGGCAATACGCTCTTCAGCGTCCACCACTTTGATGGTGTCCGTGACGGGGACGGCCGCCACGGCTGCGCCGTGCGCCGACGCGGCCTCAATACCTCGCTCGAGCACATCGGGACGCACCAATGGCCTGGCGCCGTCGTGGATCAGCACCAGGTCGCAAGGGTTGAGCGCTTGCAAGCCATGGTATACCGAGTCCTGGCGCGTCTTGCCGCCAAGTATCCAATGGTCCACGCGCGACCACGGCTCAAGGTGCCGTAAAGGTTCTATGCGAAGCAGGTTGTCCGATCCGGTGACCACGACCAGCTGGTCGACCGCTGCGCACGCGGCGATCGCGGCGATTGTTCTCGCCAGCAGCGGCTGGCCCCCAAGCTCGATCCAGAGCTTGTCCGTACCTGCCATTCGGCGACTCGACCCGGCCGCCACGATGATCGCGCCGACCGTGCCGGTCACGGTCAGCGGCCGTTTCCGTACGATTTGGGATGCGCGAAGATCATCCTGCCGGCCACCGTCTGCAGTACACGGGTCACGACGATATCGATGTCCCGGTTGAGGTAGCGTTGGCCGTCCTCGACCACGATCATCGTGCCGTCGTCGAGGTATCCCACGCCCTGGTTGATCTCTTTGCCTTGCTGGATGATGTGGACCGCCATTTCTTCTCCGGGCAGCACCACAGGTTTGACGGCGTTTGCCAGCTGATTAATGTTCAACACCGTGACACCCTGCAACTCCGCGACGCGGTTCAGGTTGAAGTCGTTGGTAATTATCGGGCATGACAGGCGCTGGGCGATCTGCACCAGCTTCCCGTCGACTTCCGGGATGTCCTTCGCATCGATATCGAGGACACTCATGGGGGTGGCGGAGTCCTTGCTCATGCGATTCAGCATGTCGAGGCCACGCCGACCGCGGTTTCTTCGCAAGACGTCTGGCGAATCCGCGATATGTTGCAGCTCGTCGAGCACGAATCGTGGCACGATAAGTTCGCCGGTTATGAAGCCCGTGGTACTGATATCCGCGATGCGTCCATCGATGATTGCGCTGGTGTCGAGCAGTACCCGATGACGAGGCGGAGCCGCTGGCGCTTCGGCGTCGGCGACGGCCGGACGCGCACGCGCGATGGCCAGCGCACGAACATCACTGCGCCGGCTGATAATGACTTGCATGCAGAGCGCGGTGATCACCACCAGCGCGACGACTGGGAGCCATACGCCCGCGGGATCCGGGAGGTGTGAGAGTGGAAATGCGAGGAGCGCCGAGATAACAAGACCCAAACCGAGTCCAAGTAACGCAACGAATAAGTCCTCGATCGGCGCATCCGAGAGCACGGAGTTGAATTGGTCAATCGGCCTCGCGACCAGCATCGGCACCACGATCAGGCCCACCACGAACACGACGACGGCGATAATCACGTCGACATGGTCGGTATGGCGCGGCATGGCGTCCACGATTACCCAGGCAATCGACGCGAGAGTGGCCGCGATGAGTAATCGAACGGTGAAGCGAGATTTCATATAGCGCCGCCGGCACCTAGATGGTGGGAATAATCGAGGCAGCCGCACAGATCGCTGTGGGCACTGCCCAGTTGATCAAATGTGTCGCGCGAAGGTGGCAGGCCCATTAGAGAGGAGACAACCGTTCTGCTGCAACAGTAGGGGCTAGCAATAATGCCTTATCTGAATGCCCGTGAAGGATTCATCTTCTATTCATGACCTGGTGGCATCAGTGTAACATGCCTCCAAAAAACGCGTAAAGCACTGGTTCTCAGGCAGGTCTGGGTCTCAGCGCCGGCCGCGTATACGACGGTACTATTGTCGCCGCGTCTCATGACCGCTACTTTCTTGATAAGGTAGCTGACCGTATGATCGGAGTTGAACGACGGCATCGTTCGAGAGTATCCTGGTGGCTTCAGCTATTTTGATCATCGTCGTGGCCGAGGTACAGAGCTGACCCTGCCGGCGCCCTCGATGTCGCGTCAATGTGGGGTATGCGCTAGTGCACGCGCCAACGCCCGAAGGAGGGTCTTACATTGGGCGGACAGGGAGAGCACGTGCGACACCTCTATGCCGGCCGGGAAATAGATCCGGTTGAGGCCGCAAGCATCCACATCGCATTGCAGGAGCTGCGTGAGCGTGCGAATTCTTACCTGGAGATTGAGATTGCCGAAGATGATACGGCAGACCGTATTGAGGGGAACTGCCGCGCCATTGCCCACGAGCTGCACATGCGCCTGCGCTTCACCGTGGTCGCCAGCCGGCATGTCCAGGGCGCCGACGGTCCGCTGAGCGAGCCCTCGTTGCTGCAGGTCAGTCTCGACCCGGATAGCAACTGAAAGACGCGACCGGCCGGCACATGAGGCGGTTGCGTCCCACAAGTCGGGGGTTTCAGCGCGGCTTCTCACCATGTAAGTCCCGGTATCTACAGCGAGCTCAGCATCTTGGATTAAGGCTACCTGGCACAGGTTTGCCGCTGCGGTGTGGATGACGTCGCCTTGGTTCCGGGCCGGCGTACAGCGGACCGATCATCACTCGAGAAGGGTGAGACCTTGATGGCAACGATAATTGTAGGCGCGTCGCTCGAGCTCTGGGAGGCCGCGCGGATAGCCGGTTTCTACACGCCGCCGGACTACGCAGCTGAGGGTTTCATTCATGCATCGACGCCGCGGCAGCTTCCCGCGGTCGCCGCGAAGCACTATCATGGCCGGTCCAACCTGGTGCTGCTGTATGTTGATGCAGCCATGGTTCGCGCGGAAATCCGCTACGAGGGCCGCGCGGGCGGTGAGCAGTATCCGCATATCTACGGCCCGCTGAACGTCGACGCCGTGATCGAAGCGGTTGAGGTTACGGCGAACGCCGACGGCAGCTATACGGTACCCGAGGCCCGTTAACTCGCCGGCGCCAAGAGGATCCGGGCGGCGATGGAGCTTCGTTACGTACCAGCGCGTATTATAGAATCATTCACTCCATCGACCTCTCGCCTGGAGCATCATGTCCATCCTAGTCGCGCCTTGTCCAACGTGTGGTCTGCACCATGCCGGGCACGATCACTGTCCAATCGGTTTGCCTCAAATTCCCGGGGCTGGTCAGGCACTGCCCCTTACTTCGCGGCTCGCCGAACGCTACCACGTCTTCTCCCTTCTGCATCGCGGTCCTATGAGCACCGTGTACAGAGTGCTGGATCAGGTTCGCGCTGGACAGCCTGTTATTTTGAAGGAGCTAGTGCTTGATGCGGTGCCTGTGGAGGAGCGCGAGGAGGTCTTCACCTGGTTTCTCCGCGAGGCGCATCTGCTCAGCACGTTGCGCCATCCCGCGCTGCCGCGGCTCTTCGCCTCGTTTACCGAAGGCGGACGCAGCTATCTGGTGATGGAAGAAGTGCCCGGTCGTAGCCTGGAGGATTATGCGCGCCGGCGCGAACGCCTCACCGATGACCAGATCCTGCACTGGGGGTTGGAGCTATGCGAGGTACTGCACTTCCTCCACTCCCAGCCGGAGCCGATCGTCTATCGTGACCTGAAGCCCAGCAACGTGCTTCAGCATGCTGGAACCGGTACCCTGATGCTCGTGGATTTTGGCGTGGCGCGTCGCGTCACACCGGGCTTGGTCGGTACCGCGGTCGGCACACCTGGTTACGCGGCGCCCGAACAGTACCAGGGCATGGTTGACATACGCAGCGACGTCTACGCGCTGGGCGCGACCTTGCATCGCCTCCTCACGGATTACGTCGCGGAGCATGAGCCGGCGTTCCGGCTTCCTCCCTTGCGTGCAATGAATCCTGCCGTGAGTGATGCGACGGCCTCGGCGGTTGACCGCGCGCTGTCACTCAACCCAGACGCCCGCTTTGCCAAT
>JAQBPC010000077.1 GCA_028287725.1 Chloroflexota bacterium
CGTAGATCCGTCGTCAGTGCTCTGATAGACGGCGCTATCTGTCGAGGCGTAGAGCACGTTCTAGGTCGTGTAACTAGAATAAAATGTCTGAATGCCACGGGGCGCCGGCAGCATCTTCCAGCTCAAACCGCCGTTGCGGCTTACAAACAACTGGCTGGAAGAGCCATTTGTTCCCTGCCGCAATAAGGTCCATACATATAGATGCCGGTCATTGGCAGGATCGAAGCTGATGCCCTGGACGATGCCGACAAGCCTTGGAGGCAGTGTCACTCGCGTCCAGGTGTGACCTTTGTCGTGCGACATGAACAGCAGAGTGTCCGCATCGTTCCAACCGAACATCATGGAAGGGGATGATGGTAGCACGGCGACAGCATCAATCGCGACCGTGGCACCTTTTGGCACAATCACAACGTGACGCCACGAGGCGCCCCCGTCCGAGGATTCGAACATCCCTTTTCGCGGTGCGTTGGGCTCATCGGAGTAGAACTGCACGAAGGTGGTGGCCCACAACGTCGGTGGCGCTCCGGCAGCAACGACACCTGTCACCCCGCTTACACCGGGCTGGCTATAGTTTGGTGTGTTGAACAGCCTCTTCCAGGTTTTGCCGTTATCTCGGGAGACGAATACACCATCAAGATCCGAGCCGTACAGGCTTCCGCCTGAGGTCGTCAAGACCGCATTCCCTGGCGTCGGCCAAGAGGTCACGGGTGCATTTGTGGCGACTTTCCGCCACGTGGCAGCATAGTCGTCGCTTCGCCACACCGAGCCGTCGCTTTCGACGACGATCAGCATCCGCCCTTTGTCGAGCACAATCGCGGAGTAAATAAGTGGGTTCCCAGGGCCCGCGCTTGATACGTTTGGGCCAATCCATAGCGATCGCCACTTATTGTCTCCCTCGGAACCGAAGAGGGTGCCTCGCTCGTCCTCCACAAATATGGAAGGATGAAACACCTGGGTGAGGGCAGGTCCCGTTTGTGAGCGGGCCAGTAGCGACGTAATGTCCTTGCCAAATGGCGTCGCGGGAATCAGCGGCCCAACGATCGAGGGACCGTCGAGCCCAAGACCGGAGGTCGTCGCGCTCAGCGTCTTGCTGAAGAGCTTGATGCAGCCGTAGCTGCCATCGGCTATTCCGGGCGAAGCTGGGAAGTCGCCGCCACCTGAGGCCAGCAACTCGCCGGGCCCGCCGGCCACGGTCACGGTTCCGCGGACGGTTATACTGTCGCCCACCAGCAATATGCTGCCTCCGCTGCCGCTGCCTGCCGAAGTGTACGCAAGCGGTCCTCCCCAACCGGTTGGGGAGTCACCGCTGCCAACCTGGCCTGCACCACCGATCGCGGACAAGCGGCCTTCGACGACGATCGTATTGGCTACAAGTGCCAAGCTGTGGGCGCCCCCACCGGGGCGCACTGGATCATAGGACGCGGTATAAGCTGCAATGAAGCCGTCAAGGCCTGCATGGGGCGTCGTCTGGTCAGCGGCGCAGGCCCCGGCCGTCGCATACCTGCCCGAGCTTGGCCCCTTGAACGCAAGTGCGGGGCTATCGCCGTCAACAGAGATGGTACCGCCCGCGGCCACGTAAACGCTGCTCGCCTCGAGCGTCAAATCCCCACGCGAAATGAGGCGCGCTCCGGCGAGGACGCAAATGTGCTGATAGCGATGCATTGTCGCTGCGCCGACGTCGACACGAAGTGTACCGGCCACGCGCAAGTCGCCCGATCCGGCGCAGGAGGTCGCTGCAGAATGCGGGGCCGTGGCGCGCACGATCGTCGGTCTTGCGGCACCGTGCAGGAAGGTGATAGGCGACGGCGGCTCCTGCGGTAGGGTCGCAACCGCAGACACCGGCAATTGTGTGACGGCGACCGTGCCGGACTTTCCGGCCAGTCCCGCCAAACCCCCCTTGAATGACGGCTTTGGTCCCCCACGACCGCCATTTGCGGACATGTGCGAGAAATTACTTGGGTCCATCCTGGTGACCAAGGCCACGTGAACCGAACCGCCGTTGCCGCCATTCGTGCTGGGATATGAGTCGTACCATTGATCCGGCTGGCCGCCCTTGCCACCTGCCCCGCCATCAGCGGAAATGCGACCCGTGAGGACCAGATCGATCGTGGTGAGGGTGATAGCACCGCCCCGTCCGGCCAACCCGGCCTTGTTATTGGGGTAGCACCCAGCGGAGTAGGCATTGAGGCCGCTGCCGCCGTTGGCAGAGATCGTGCCCGCGATGATGACATGGCGCGCCGTGATCGCGAGTGTGCTTCCAGCCCCGCCATCCTGCGGCGGCTCAGCGCCGCCATGACAACCTAAGTCCCCTCCACGCTCACCGTCTGCACCCTGTACGGTAATCATGCCGCCCGCCGCCACGTACAGCGAGCCCACGCGCAAGGTAGCCGGTAACATGGACTGTGACCATTCAACGCGAAGCTCTCCGCCTTTCAGAACGCAAATGCGATCGTAGGCGCTGGTTGTCGGCATGAACGCCAGGCTGCTCACCAAACGATCATGTGGACCTTTGCACA
>JAQBPC010000102.1 GCA_028287725.1 Chloroflexota bacterium
CACCTTGAGACCCAAACCAGTGGTTGAGCAAAAACACCGTGACTCCGCTCGCCAGCAAGTTGATGGCTATGCCCACGATTATGATGTCGGCTCGTAACCCTATGCTGACAAAGAAGAAAATCATGGACACGAGAATCGATGCGCCAAGTCCGGCCGCAATACCGACAAGCACATTTCCCGTCACGCCTGATCCTACGGCCGCGAAGAAAGCCGAGAAGAGAAGCAGACCTTCAATTGCAATGTTGAACACGCCGGCGCGGTCCGTGAACAAATACCCAAGCCCGGCAAGAATCAGGACCGTTCCCGATACGCCAAATGCGTCGGCAATAAGATGCCCGTTGAAGATCTGGCCGAACATCAGGATTCTCCGCGAACTGATCCGGTGGCCTGAGTGCCGTCAGAGGTTCTACCGATGTTCCGCCGACGGCGCCAAGCTATTGTGACCTGGACGGTTACGAGCAAGATAATTAGACCCTGAATAATGGTAATGATGTTGTGGTCAACGTTCGTATTGTTCTCAATGAGTTGGGCGCCTTCTTCCAGCAACGCGTACAGGAATGCCGCTACCACCACACCGATTGGTTCAAGCCGAGCCAGCAGCGCAACCGTTACGCCCGTGAAGCCCCATTGAGGGCTGAGGAAACTGGTGCTGTATTGATACTGGAAGCCGAGGACTTGAATGGCACCAGCGATGCCCGCAAGCGCACCGCTAATTCCCATCGCGCCCATGATCACCCGTGGCACGGCAATCCCGCCAAAACGTGCGAAGGCAGGATTAAAGCCCGCCATACGAATCTCGTAGCCCAATGGCGTTCGATAAAGCACAATGAAAATAATTGCTACACAGCCAAGCGCACCAAGAAAGCCCCAGTGGAACTGACTGCCGCCTATTGTCGGCAGCTGTAGCGCACCGGGTATTGAGTCCGTGGCATTGCCGCCACCTGACTTTGTATGGAGCGGCCCGCCGCTGCTTACGAAAAAGTTCGCGATGTCAATGGCGACGAAATTTAACATAATCGTGCTGACCAGCTCGGTAGCGCCAAGGTACGCTCTCAGCCATCCGGCGATGGAAGCCCAAAGGGAGCCCACAACCGCACCGACCGCTACGACAAGTGGCAGCAGGATGAAGACGGGGATACCTGACCACGCGATAGCTGCCCAGGCGGTTGCAAGCGCACCCAGCTGGAGCTGTCCTTCGCCACCCAGGTTGAAGATGCTCGCGCGAAACGCCACGGTCGCCGCGAGGCCAGTCAAGACGAGAGGTATTGCATAGAACAGTACAGCACTGAACGTATCCCAGCTTAGAAACGGCTCGATAAGTAGATTCTCGTAGGCCGGCAACGGGTTCTGGCCGGTATAGAGGATGATCGCCATACCGAGCAGCAGTGCGACGGCGACCACGGCAACGGGACGAAGAATTGCCAGGGCAGTAGGTGTGATGCGGCGCCGCAACGCGTCGGGAGCAGCACCGGTAACTACTACTGTTTCGATCATGCCGCTGTTCCCGCTTGACGCTTCACGCCGAGCATAAAGAGACCAAGTTCCTCTTCTGTAACAGTCCCCGCATCAAACACGCCGGTGACTTCACCCTCATACATGACGGCGATGCGGTCCGACAGTGCCAGAACTTCCGACAGCTCTGCCGAAATCACCAGCACCGCCGCTCCACGGTCACGTTCGCCTATGATTCGCTTGTGAATCGCCTCGATCGCTCCAATATCGACACCCCGCGTGGGCTGCGCTGCAATCAGCAACTTAGGCATCAAGCCGAGCTCCCTTGCTACCACTAGCTTTTGCATGTTGCCGCCGGAAAGCGACGATGCGGGAAGCTCGATATTCTTCGTGCGTATGTCACTTTGGGACACGATTCGGCGAGCGTACTCGCTCATGCGGCGCGGCGATAAGATGCCACGGCGGGTGAGAGGCCGCCGGTAGAATTGAGACATGGCGAGGTTATCACGAATGCTCGCAGCGGCCGCAACTCCATCTTTGAGGCGGTCCTCGGGTATCGCCGACATGCCTGCTTCACGTCGCCCCTTAGTGGAAAGTCGAGTTATATCTCGACCATTGAGCTCGAGATGGCCTGATTCCGCCTGACGCAGACCGGTCAACACTTCGACAAGCTCAGACTGACCGTTCCCTTCAACTCCGGCAATACCAAGGATCTCACCGGCGTGAACTTGCAGAGATAGGCCGCGCAATGCGGGCACACCGCGGTCGTCATCGGCGCGCAAGCCGGAGACTACAAGCACAGGTTTGCCAGGCGTCGCGGGCGTTCGGGCAATCGTCGGCAGCGCGTCGCGTCCTATCATCATCCGGGCGAGCTCTGGGGGAGAGGTTTGGCTGGTCAAGACAGTTCCCACCATACGACCAAGGCGCATCACGGAGATAGTTTGTGACACGTCCATGACCTCGCGCAGCTTGTGGCTAATGAAGATGATAGTCATCCCGCCGGCTACCAGGGTACGAAGGATGATAAACAGCTCGTCTGTTTCCTGAGGTGTCAGTACAGCAGTAGGCTCATCGAGAATGAGGATTTTCACGCCGCGTGCCAGTGTCTTGAGTATCTCGACGCGCTGACGGAGACCTACAGACAGATCTTGCACAACGGCATCAGGTTCAACACGCAAGCCGTACTTTGTCGAAAGCTCACGTGTAAGTTCCCGAGCTCGCTTTCGGTTAAGTAATAGTCCAATTCCGAACGCTCGATGCGCCGGCTCGACACCGAGTACGATGTTTTCGGCAACAGTTAGTGATGGCAGCAGCATAAAATGCTGGTGCACCATCCCAACACCGTGCTTGATGGCTACCTGCGGCGACGAGAGTTCAGTTGGCACGCCATCAAGGAGGATTCGCCCTGCGTCTGGCCGGTACAGGCCGAACAGCACATTCATCAAGGTCGTTTTTCCTGCGCCGTTTTCACCGACCAGCGCATGAATCTCGCCATGGCGAACCACCATGTCGACCGCATCGTTAGCAACTAACGGTCCAAAGACCTTTGTGATGCCTTGCAGCTCTACCGCGTTTATAGCCATACCCTTGTACTCTGGTCCAGATATGCTATCTCGTCGGATCGAACAACGGAGAGGGCGCTCGACCTGTTGATTCTCACCCAGGTGGAGCGCCCGCGACTAGATCGTACCGGAAGCCTGAAGATTTAGTGGAACTCGCTCTTGACCTTGATCTTCCCACTCATGACTTGCGCTTCGAGGTTGTCGAGCTGCTTGTACATGGCCGGCGTGATAATTGCACGGGTGTAGGAGTCGCGCGTGAGGTCCACGCCATGGTTCTGAAGGCCATAAAAATATACGTGGGCACCCTGAAGTTTGCCTTGTTGAGCTAGCTTAATCAAGTCAAACAATGAGTTGTCCACGCGCTTCACCACGGATCCAATGACATGGCCTGGCGCGACGGCGTCCTGATTTGAGTCAACGCCAACCGCATAGCGGCCGGATACCTTCGCCTGAGCGAGTACGCCGAGCCCCGAGCCACCTGCCACCTGGTACACGACCGAGGCGCCCGCGTTGTACAGCGAGTTCGCGAGGCGGGCGCCGGCCGGCTTATTGTTCCAGGTGTCATCGCTGCCGCTACCACCGATGAAGGTGACCCGTACATCAATCTTTGCGTTGACTGCCTTGGCGCCTTGCACGTAGCCGTCCTGGAAGTCAAGGATGACAGGAAGCTTCATTCCGCCGACCATGCCGACAATGTTCTTATGGCTGACGTATGGCAATGTACTCCCGGTAACCATTGCCGCAAGTGCCCCGGCAAGGAAAGAACCTTCGTTTTGCTTATAGATAATGGAGCTTACGCTTGACGTCGTTGCAAAGAAGTTATCGTCGAAATCGATAATCTTCTGGCTTGGATAACGCTTCGCAACGTTCTTCGCCGCGGCGAGCAATGCGGGATCGGTGGCGTCGAGAATGATGACGTCGTACTTCTTGCTTCCGGCAAGCGAGAGTAGCTGTGTCTGCCACTGTGTTGAGTCAGCATTCTGCACCACCTTGGTGTTGACGCCAAGCTGCTGGTGCGCGCGCTGGACACCTGCATTCGCCGAGTCAAAAAAGCCAAGATCTCCAAGCGAACCATCAATATAGAGAAGAACACTGAGCTGCTTTGCGCCATTGTGACTCGCGTGTACGATGCCGGTTATGCCGGCTCCTCGTAATGGTGCGCCAATCATGCTAGCCAATAGCGCGAACAAGCAGAGAATCGAAACGCGCTTCATCGCAAGTGGCTTCCTCTCAGTAGACGACTAATGACCAGCCTATGATGCCTCAGGCGCTCCGGGCTGACCAAAGCCCTTGGCTGGGGTGGCAGGATTCGAACCTGCGAATGCCGGTTCCAAAGACCGGTGCCTTACCGCTTGGCGACACCCCATCTGGTAGGAAGGTAACGGCCCTCAAATGCATTGTCAATTACTTTTGCCTAACGCAACGCCAAGAAGGCGATCACGTATGATTGAAGGCGAGTGACTATTGGAATGGCCAGTCCGTCCAGTGCATTTGCATCGCTACCGGAATTCCAACTTCGATTGATGCGCAACCCCGCGTACAAAGCCATGGTTCACTGAAACAGCTAGGATTGTCGCTAAATTTGCGCCTTCTGCTACCGTAGATGCAACCGCATGTTGGCTGGTTTAGTTTAGCCTGAGTAGCACCCGGAGATCAGTGATTCAGCGTCATTTTAGCCTGCTTGCATGCGTCATGCTGATCGTCTGTTCACTTGGAGCGCGCTCCACGGCGGTACAGGCCGGCGGCGGGGGTACGAACGGCCTGGAGGGAATAAATCTCCTCGTTCAGACGAACAGTCCTCAAATTGACCTGGCACAGCGGCGTGCTCTGGCCGTGCTTGGCGCAGATTACAATGGCGTCACGCATGCCGCCGCCGCAAATTACTACAGCAATCCCTGGATCCGCGACAGTTTTGCCTGGGGAATGGTGCCTTCGATCCGTGATGCGAGCATAGGGTCATACTCATCCGCTGAGCTAGCATACTGGCTCGACCGTCAGCAGACGTTCGGTGGTTGGCTGACCGCTCGGAAGTCAGGGTACTTTGACGAGACTCCCATACTGATCAGTGCGGTGCTCGACAGTTACAAGGTGAGCGGTGATATAGGACTGGTGAAGTCGGCGCTGCCAAAGCTTGAGCGGGGCTGGTCATGGCTTCAGCGCGGCTTTATCAAGCCACAACATGGCAGCACAGTGCTCATCTATGCAAACGTCCCGCCTCATGTCTCGACGGATTGGGCAGATCAGATTGGCAGAACCGGCTATGCAACGCAGCTTGAGGCCCTATGGTACTGGGCTACGAAAAGCCTGGGCATTATGGAGCGGCTCACCGGTCATTTGGCGCGTAGCCAATACTACAGTAGTTTCGCGTCACGGATACGGTCAGATATTAACAGGCTGCTCTGGACGACAGCGGCGCCGTACGTGCGTAATGCGCCCGCCGTTCCAGCCTTTGGGCACTACAGATCCTGGGTTGGCCCGCGCGATTACTTCGAGCTGGACAGCAACTTCGTCTGCATCCTGTATGGCATCGCCGACCGTGAGCAGGCACGGAGCATTGTGCGTTTCGTCGAAGCGCACGACGACTATCTCTTAGGCGTTGGTACGGTTGCCGGCGTCCCGGCGCGTGTCCTATATGGTGACTACGCGCCTGCAGATTACGCGGGTAAGCACGAACGGCTGGGCCCAGACCAGTACCAGAGTGCCTACTGGCCCACGGTAGGCGCTCTGGTTGCGATCGGGCTGGCTTCTACCGGGGAGACCGCCGAGTCGCGCGCGGTGATTCAACAGCTGAGTAACGCGGTGGTTCGCAGCGACGACGTACGCGAGTGGTACACACGAACTGGAGATCCTAAAGGCGCGCCTTCTTTTGGCTGGGGCGCGCGCATGTTCATTCTTGCACTCTATGCTGCGTATCTTGGCATAAGCAGCTATGCGGACGTCGCCGGCAGCCATGTTGACACCGGTATCTCAGTGCGTTTGCCGGCAGGTCAAGGGTCGGCTGAGATTGCGTATCGGGGCCGCGACATTCATGCCATGGTTACCGGGCAAGGTGGTCAACTACGGCTTATCGTGGCCGGCAAGGTCCGCGAGGGCGTAACGGTGCCCGGCATCCTGCTTTGCGCGGGCTGCAACCTGCAGGCCATTTGGGGTTGATGGCCCGGTCCTGTGCTAGAATCTAAAGACCGTGTGGTAGAGGCAATTTCCTGTATGGTTTTGAATTTTACTTTTCTTGGATGCTGAGCATCCAGAGGCTAACATTTTGGTTGAGGGTACATTGCCTGATCACGTCATTTCCGAAGACGATGGATTCCGCATGAGCGGTCTCGGCTACTTGGAACTCGGAGCCGCGCCGGTGCAGTCAGAAGACCCGGCGCCGGATCAGGATCAACCCCTCATCACGACCGACATCCCGAAGCGTCGCCGGTGGGGGCAGTTGGATCCGATAGCTACCGTATTGAGCCGCGCTACGGTTGATGTTGTGGTTCGCGAAGAGCTCGAGACACGAATGCGCCGAGGCGACAAGCTGCGGGTCAAATTTGGCGTCGACCCGACAAGTCCTGCTCTACATCTCGGCCACGCCGTCGTTCTACGAAAGCTGCGCGCATTTCAGGATCTCGGTCATACGATTTGCTTGGTCATCGGCGACTTCACCGCACAGATTGGCGATGCTTCTGATAAAACCTCCATGCGACAGATGCTGTCCGAGGAGGAGGTCTACCAGAACCTGGCGAACTACAAGAAGCAGATCTCAAAAATCATCGACGAGTCGAAGGTTGAATGGTCGTATAACGCCGATTGGCTCGGACCACTTCGATTTAAGGACATCGTTGGCCTTGCCGCGAACTTTACCGTCGCGCAAATGCTCGAGCGTGAGAATTTTACCAATCGTTTCAGTGCCGGTCAGCCAATTGGCCTTCACGAGTTTCTCTACCCGCTGATGCAGGGCTATGATTCCGTGGCGCTCCGTTCAGATGTCGAAGTTGGCGGAACTGAGCAGTTGTTCAACTTGCTGGCCGGTAGGACGCTTCAACGTGCATTCGGACAACAGCCTCAGTCGGTGATGACCGTGGAGCTGTTGCTTGGCCTTGACGGCCGCAAAATGAGCAAGTCCTACGGAAACGCCATCTCACTCGATGACCCGCCTAAGGACATGTACGGTAAGGTGATGTCGTTCCCCGATGACCAGATCATCCCTTGCTTTGAACTGTGTACGGACATTCCCTTGGAAGAGATTGATGCAATTGCTGCCGAGCTCGAAACCGGCACCAATCCGATGGTGTACAAGAAGCGCCTGGCGTTTGAGATAACGAAGCTGTACCACGGTGCGGCTCAAGCGCAGCGCGCCCAGGAAGCATTTGAGCGGGAAGTGCAGCGCAAGGAACGTCCCGTCGACATTCCAGACGTGATGTTGGATCGGCCCGGCGAGTGGCCGATAGCCGATGTGCTCGTTTTGGCAGGGCTTACAAAGAGCAAGAGCGAAGCCCGCCAAAAAGTGCTTGAAGGGGCGGTATACGTAGATGATGTCCGTATCAGCGACCCGAAACACTTACTAGTGGTGCGGAATGGCATGGTAATTAAGCTCGGGCGACATTATCGGCGAGTAACGTTGCCGACATAGCCAGGTTCATAAATGGTGGTGTTCCTCGGCGCATTGGGACTCCTACTCGGCCTACTCGTAATGCTGGCGGGGACCATCACCTTTATTCGAGGGGTACCCACAGGTGTAGAGCTACGTCCTGAGCAGGCCGATCCGCGTGGCAACATTCTCTTCTTGCTGAATCAAGAGGCCTTAGGCGCCGGTGTCGCACTTCTCGCTCTCGACGTCGTACTAAAATTGAGTTCCAGGCCGTTCCTTGTTCCTGGACTCGTATTGCTTGGTATCCCAGTTGTAATCAAGGTGGGTAGATCGTGGAACACGTACCACCGACAGAAGCCTCCGACAAAGTGACCCATTGCGCTTTCACATCGCGAAAGCTTCTTCTAGCAATTCGCAAAATCGGTCCGTCGATATGCCATGAACGATATTGAGCTTGGCGGGGACGTATACCGAAATTATTGCGATATGTGGCGCACGGTCGGCGCGCTTGCCGACCCAGGCAGCATATTCGAGGTTGAACAACGCGTCGACATGCTCCTGGTCAAGTCGCATTATGGTCAGCGCGTGCCGCATATGGTCCTCGATCCGCGCGTTGTACCAGGCAACGAGCGCGCCTGGGCCAGCGCACTCATTCAGGAATGGGCTGGTGAACCGGTCTCGCTCATGGTGGGCATCCCACCTGGGGCCGAACGCGGCGAGCTAGTGAAGGCCCTGTATGCTGATGGATTTGTGCAGGGCGTCAGGCCATCCGTAGCCATGGCTCGGCGTGCGTCACCAGTTTTCGACTTCCGAGACGACGCGGACATCGAGCTAACGAGCAGCGAGCAGGACCTGGATGACGCAAGGGTCATTCTCGGAAAAGTATTTGGCCTGCCTAGTGAGATTTTTGGGTTCTACACCCCGGTGCCGGCGGTGCGTACATATATTCTGCGAGAACGTGGTATTGGTGTTGCGGCGGCTTGCCTTTGTCCATTTGCCGGTGTAGCAGGTATATACAGTGTGGGCGTGTTACCGAATTATCGTGGCCGCGGCTACGCCCAGCGCCTTGTCCTCCGTCTCCTGAGCGACGCCGGCAACCTGGAGCTTACGACCGCCGTCCTCTCGTGCGAGAAGAGTCTGGTGCCCCTCTATCGTCGGCTAGGTTTCACGACGTGCTGCGAGCTGACGACGTACTGGATGGAAGCATGGTGGCGCTAGGCTGTGACGTTGGATCTCGCCCGATTGTATTGTGTGTTACTTCCCGTAGAGATAGCCTATGCTACCCTGATTTGCGGCGATTGCGCGGCAAGCCACATTTAAAGACTAGTTGTGATGATTACTGAAAAGACACTTCGTAC
>JAQBPC010000135.1 GCA_028287725.1 Chloroflexota bacterium
CGGCGTTTCACCCATAATCGGGGCCGAGGTCACCCTGGATGACGGCGCGCATCTGGTGTTGCTGGCGCGTACGCAGGATGGCTACCACAATCTATGCAGGCTGATTAGCAAGGCCGGACTTGCCGGCTCAAAGGCTCACCCGATCTTCTCGATGTCGCTTCTCGAAGGGCATACGGAAGGGCTGATCGCTCTCTCCGGCTGCGTGCAAGGCGGTGTCCCCCGGTCGATACTGCGGGGCGATGGCCGTGGTGCGCGAGCTCTTGCCGCCCGGCTCGCCCGGCTCTTCGGGCATGAAGGGTTCTGGATAGAGATCCAGCGGCATCTGGTCGAAGGCGATAATGCGTTGGTTGCCGCACTGGCGGATCTGGCATCCGAGCTGGGCTTGGGCCTCGTGGCCACCAACGACGTACATTACGCCACGCCCGCCGAGGCCGATTTACAAGACGCGCTGGTATGTATCCGCGAGCACCTGACCGTGGATAACCCGCACCCGTCCCGCCGTCGCAACCTGGAGTATGGCCTGAAGAGCCCTATCGAGATGGCGGCGCTATTTGCCGATCTTCCCGAGGCCGTGGCCAACACCGCGCTCATTGCCCGGCGATGCGATGTTTCGCTCAATTTCTCGCATGCCCGTCTCCCGCCGTTCCCTGTGCCCGCTGATCTGTCGCCGATACAACACTTGCGCGCTTTATGCATGACGGGGTTGTGGCGCCGCCACAAGCATCCTACGAGGGCCGCGCTGGATCAGCTAGCGCGAGAGTTAGGCGTGATCGAGCGCACAAACCTGGCCGAGTATTTCCTGATCGTGCATGACATCGTGCAGTTCGCCAAGGATAAAGGCATCCTCTGTCAGGGACGCGGCTCCGCCGCCGATTCGCTGGCCGTGTATTGTCTTGGAATCACACCGGTTGATCCGCTGGCGCATAATTTGCTCTTCGATCGCTTTCTGAACGAGGGGCAATCCAGCATGCCGGATATCGACCTCGATATCCAGAACGATCGGCGCGAGGAAGTGATCCAGTACGTCTATGCGCGGTACGGTGAGGCACATACCGCCATGGTCTGTAACGTCGTGAGCTACCGCTCCCGCTCGGCCCTGCGCGATCTTGGCCGGGTGCTGGGCTTTTCGCAGGGGCTGATCGATCGGCTGTCCAAGAACGTTGACGGCTGGACATCCGATGCTGCTCGTGCGGCCGTGGTACGCCTGGGCATGGAGGATCAGACTATTCAGGCACGGCCATGGGAGACGTTGATTCGTCTTGCCGAGGCGATCGATGATTGCCCGCGGCATCTTTCCATCCATAGCGGCGGCATGATTATTACGGCGCGCCCGCTGATGGATTTGGCTCCGCTCGAACGCGCCACTATGCCTGGCCGCGTGGTGGTGCAATGGAACAAAGACGATGTCGAGGATGCCGGGTTAATCAAGATCGATCTCCTCGGCCTGGGTATGCTGGCTCTGATTGCGGAGGCGGGAAACCTGATCCGTGCCCGCAGTGAGGAAGTTCCCGCCCAGGAGGATTTGCCGCTCGACGACCCGGCAGTCTACGCCATGCTCTGCCGTGGCGATACCATCGGCTGCTTCCAGGTGGAGAGCCGGGCCCAGGAGCAGATGGTGCATAAGCACCAGCCACGCATATTCAACGATATCGTGGTCCAGGTGGCAATCATCCGGCCTGGGCCGATCGTCGGAAACATGGTGCATCCCTACCTGCGCAGGCGGCAGGGGTTGGAGCCCGTGCAGTACCTCCATCCACTGCTGGAGCCGATTCTTGAGGATACGCTGGGGATCGTGCTGTACCAGGAGCAGATCATCCAGATAGCAACCGACGTGGCGGGTTTTACCGCGGCCGAAGCCGACCGCCTGCGGCGTGCCATGAGCAGCAATCGCTCGATCGACGCCATGGCTGGTCTTCGCGAGACATTCGAGGCCGGCTGTGTGCACTCCGGCCTGTCGCCCGAGGATGCCACGTCGCTGTTTAACCAGATCCGTGGTTTTGGCCAGTATGGTTTCTGCCGATCCCATGCGGCATGCTTTGCCCTGCTGGCCTACCAGTCGGTCTGGCTCAAGCGGTATCACCCGTTGCCCTTCTACTGCGCGTTGCTGAATAACCAGCCAATGGGTTTTTATTCGCCCGCGGTAGTGGCTGGGGATGCCCGCCGCCATGGCGTGCAAATCCTGCCGGTGGACGTGCGGTATAGCCAGGTGCGTTGCAGTCTCGAAGACGACGGATTGCGGCTGGGCTACAACCACGTGCGGCACATCGGCGCTACCGCCCTGGAACGGATGCCCGAAGCACTGGCCGGGGGCCCATTCACCTCCGTGGTGGATTTTTGGGCGCGCACAGGGCTCGACTCCCGTGCCATGGCCGATCTCGCGCGGGTCGGCGCCTTTGATTCCTTTGGCACGCCTCGCCAGGAGGTGCTGTGGAATCTGCCGCTGCTGGCGGAGGAGGCACAGGCGCTGCGTGGACAGCGCATCCTCTTGCGCGAGCCGGACTTACCCGCCGAGCTACCTCAGCCCGACGAGCGCGATCTGGCGCAGGCTGAGCAGGAAGTGCTAGGGCTCTCCAGCGGCGGCCACCCCTTCCGCTTTGTGCGTCCGTTGCTGCCGCCGGATATTGTTGCCGCCGAGGCGCTGCGTTTTACGTCGGCGGGCAAGGTGGTGCGGATCGCCGGGTTCGCCGTCTGCCGGCAGCGCCCCAGCACGGCCCACGGGTTTGTCTTCCTGACGCTGGAAGACGAGACCGGGATGAGCAACGTGATCGTGCGCCCGGCACTCTATGAACGGCAGCGCGCGCTGGTGCGCTATCCCCTGGTGGTGGTCGAAGGAGTGATGCAGCGGGAGGGCCGCGCGCTCAACCTGATTGCACGACGTTTCATGACCGTAGAGTCAGTTATCGCCGATACCGGTACCGACATCGCCGATGTCAATACCGACGGCTACCCTGAGCGGGCGGTGCATAGCTGGCGATAGCCCCAAGAAGC
>JAQBPC010000137.1 GCA_028287725.1 Chloroflexota bacterium
CTGCATACAATTTTAAGAGTACCGGTGAGCCGGTGGAGGGCTTGCCGTACCGTGCGGCGAACGATCAACGGATCGGCGATTCAATGGAACCAGCAGCGGCGCAACGACGATCAATCGAGGGTGCGGAAGAGATGATTCGACGGGAGGTGCTGAGCTGGCCGGGCGTCACGACGGCGCCGCACCGCTTCGGCGGCGTGGAGTTTCTGCTCGGCAAACGCGAGCTGGGGCACCTGCACGGGGATCGGCTCGCCGACCTCCCCTTCCCGGTGCGTGTACGCGAGGAGCTCGTGCACGACAGCCGTGCACTACCGCACCATGTCCTGCCGGAGAGTGGATGGGTGAGTTACCCGATTCGCGATGATGCGAGCATTGAAGGCGCCATTTCCCTGTTTCGCCTCGCATATGATCGTGCCGTCGCCAGCCGGGGCCTCCCGGAGAACGACGATACAGAGCTCGAGAAACAATAGGCCCGCGGCCACGGCTTCGCTTCCACCATGTGGTGGGGCTGGCCTAAGGCAATTCAGCATATTTCTAAGAAAACGAAAGGGTAGTCAAGCGTGGCAACTGCACTAGCTCCCGATATGCCGGTGGCTGAATCGAAGCCGTTCACCATTGGCTCCGTCATGGTGCCGCTGATCGCGATCATCGTCGGCATCTTCATGGTGATTCTGGACACGACAGCGGTAAACGTCGCTGTGCCCACCCTGGTTCGCGACCTAAAGGCCCCACTTTCAACGCTGCAATGGACGATTACCGGTTACACGCTGGCCCAGGCTGCAGTCATCCCGCTGGCTGGATGGCTGTCGGATCGCTTCGGCGCCAAATATATATTCCTGACGTCGGTAGCCCTGTTTACCATCGGCTCGGTACTCTGCGCCACCGCACAGAGCGCTGAGATGCTGATTACCTTCCGCATCTTGCAGGGCCTTGGCGGCGGATTCGTGCTTCCCGTGGCGATGGCCTACGTCTATCGTCTCAGCCCGCCTGACAAGGTTGGCGTGCTGATGGGCATGATGGGCGTGCCGATCCTCTTCGCGCCGGCTATTGGCCCGGTGCTCGCCGGTTGGCTCGTGCAATACCAAAGCTGGCGCTGGATCTTCTTGATCAACTTGCCGATTGGTATCGTCGGGCTGATGATTGGACTTCGCGGCCTCCCCGCGGTAGGACGCCAGGCGGTGGCCTCGCTGGACATACCGGGCTTTATCCTCGCTCCAATCGCCTTCGTGGCGCTCTCTTACGGCGTGGCCGAGGGCTCGGCGAGCTGGACCTCGGTTAATACCATTGGTGGCTTGGTCCTCGGCGTCATCGCCCTGGCCCTCTTCATCATTGTCGAGCTGCGGTCAAAGGCCCCGCTGCTTGAGCTACGGGTGTTTCGATCAATTGACTTCAGCCTGGCGATCATCGTGCAGTGGATTGCCCAGTTCGCCCTGTTCGGCACCCTGTTCCTGATCCCATTGTTCCTGCAGCAAGTGCGCGGGTTCGGCGCCTTCGACACGGGGTTGAGCTTGCTACCGCAGGCAATCGCGGCCGGTGCGACAATGCCCATCGGTGGTGCGCTGTTCGACAAGATCGGCGCTCGCCCATTGGTGGTCGTCGGTGGCGCGTTGATGGCCATTGCCACCTTCCTGCTCACGCAGGTTAGCCCGAGCACGCAGGGAACGGATCTTATTCTGCCCCTGGTCATGTACGGGATTGGCATGGGGTTGATGTTGATGCCGCTGAACACGCACCTGATCAATGCTGCACCTCGTGATCTGGTGAGCAGAGTTACCTCGCTGACCAACGCGTTGCAGCAGGTTATCAGCGGGCTGACCATCGCCGGCCTTACAACTATTCTGACGTCCCAAGCGAGCTACCACGCCGCCAGAACCTTGATGGCCAAAGCCACAAACGGTGCGTCGTCTGGTGCTGCTACGGCGACCGGTAGTTTACCGCAGCCGCTCGCGAAGCTCTTCTCCACGGCCTTCTCCAACACCTTCAAGGTGATGGTCGCGATGGCAATTATCGGCGCGCTGATGGGCCTGGTGCTCCGCCGCAATCACGCGGCACAGGCGGCTCAGCCGGAAGCCCACAGCATGGTGGCCTAAGGAGGAGTGGCCCGGACTAATGGTCTGGATGATAATGTACAACAGCGACAAGGATGTACATCAGTATGTTGCGCCGCGGCCGCCCAACTCCTGCGTGGGCGGCCCGCGGCGTCCGCGTGCCATGAATCGATCCGGTAATGCATCCGGCATGTATGGCACAAGCTGCAAAGGGGTGCGGTGATGACGATACCACCTACGCGGCACGAGCTAGAAGCTATGCCGCTCGATCAATTGATTATGTATTGGACCAACATGATCTGGTGGGTTAGCATGCGGCCGCTATTCCACCAGATGACGGAGACCGATCTGTCTTTTCCTGAAATGATTGTTCTTCGCAACCTGCAACGCGGCCCGCTCAGAGTGGCAGAGGTGGCAAGCTGCATCTCTATCACCCAGTCGGCGGCTAGCCGCGCTGTGGATCGCCTGGTACGGGATGGCTTCGTGGATCGGCATGAGAACCCAGAAGACCGCCGCCAGAAGCTGCTGACGCTTACCAGACCCGGTGAAGTGCTTCTGGATACATTTGAAGTGATCATGGCGAATGCGGTCGGGCCTGTGCTCAGCGTGCTCACCGCCGAGGAGCACGATCAGTTCCGCGCGCTGTTAGCCAAGATGCTCGCATCACAATCCAACTCTTGCCCCATGGTGGACATTGCACATGGACAGGAGCTCGCCGGATCACCCAGCTAGCATCGAGATTGGTAGATATACTTGGCGCTGCTTGAGCTGAGAGGAATCGGCGCCTCGGCAGGGGTTGCCGTGGCACCGGCGGTGCGGTTTGCCGGCCGGCTGGCCGGTAACAGACATGGGGCGGCTCAAGTATTGCCGTCACATGAACGGCCTCACGAGGTGCTTCGGCTCCATGCGGCGCTTACTGAGGCGGCCGGGCAGCTCGAGGCCCTCAGCACAGATCTTCGTTCTCGGACTGGTGCGGCAGAGGCGGCAGTGTTTGAAGCACAGGCGCTGTTCCTGCACGACCCCGCGCTCCTCGCCCCGATTGAGGCGGCGATTCAGGAAGACGGGCTTCAGGCCGAGCTCGCGATCGACGTG
>JAQBPC010000163.1 GCA_028287725.1 Chloroflexota bacterium
AGGCGTTGGCGGGTCGACTGCGCTCGGCCTCGGGACTGAAGTGGTCAGGGTTGAACTCCTCGGCATCATCGCCCCACACAGACTTGTCCCGGTGCAGCATGGTGGTCATGACCGAAATGCGATCCTCAGGCATGACGCGATATGCGCCGCCAAGTGTCGTCTCTTTATAGGGGGCACGCGTGAACGCGGGCGCTGTTGGCCACAGCCGCAGGGCCTCCTTGAGCACCTGTGTTACGTACGTCAACCGATGGACCTGCTCGAACGTCGGGTCCACGTCGAGATCGGCGCCGAGCACGCGATCGACCTCGTCGTACGCGCGCGCCAGAACGTCGGGGTTCTTCAGCAGGAAGTAGATCGCGAATGAGAGCAGCCCGCTGGTGGTCTCGTGTCCTGCCACCAGAAACGTGAGGATCTCGTAGCGGATGGTGACGTCGTCGAGACTCTCACCTGATTGCTTGTCGACGCCGGTTAGCATGTAGCTCAGCAGGTCGTGGTGCGCGGCGATTGCATCGGCGCCCCCTGCCTTGCGCTGCTGGATGACCTGGTCCACCAGGGAGTTCATGACCTCCCTGTCGTGCCGCAAATCCGGATCTTTGTCGTAGGCATTGGTATCGGCGTTCGACGGGCGTATCCACTGGGTGAGGCCGGAGACCAGTGCCTTGGCGACGGGATGTCCACCGGCACCCAATTGGCCGCCCATTTTCTCCGTCGCCTTGGTCAGCGAATCCACCATGGCTGCGACGAACGGATGCTGATCGGTACGGTAGAACGAGTTGAAACGGTAGTCGAAGCCGCACAATCCGATCGTGTCCAACGTAAGGCGAGTCAGATCACCCGGGACATCGACCTGATCTTCGGGATTGAGACGCTGCCATTTGAGCATGAGCTGGCTTGCCAGGTCCAGCATCTCGGGCATGTAGCCCTTCATAGCCTGCCTGCCGAAGGTAGGAAGGAGGATATTATGCGCTTTGTGCCAGTTGGGCTCATTGGTCCAGGCGGTGAAGAGACCGTCACCCACCATTGCGCGGCGTTCCTGCAGCCCAGAGCCCAAGGACTTGTCGAAGCGCGTGTCGTCGCTAAGCTCATCGACCAGCGCGAAGCTGGAAACGATGATGTTGCGCGGTCCACGTCCTGGTAACTGTATGATTGGGCCGCTCTCGCGGACCAGCTCCATCGCCATCTCAATAAGGGTAGCGTCCTGCATGGCGCGCGCCATGCGGATCATTTTTA
This sequence comes from Chloroflexota bacterium, assembly GCA_028287725.1. GTDB lineage: Bacteria > Chloroflexota > UBA5177 > JANWHV01 > JANWHV01 > JANWHV01. The sequence continues at coordinate 1,231 of JAQBPC010000163.1, forward strand.
GCGACCGTACCTTTGGCACCTCTTTCGTCGCCGCGGGTGATGCCTTCGTCGCCACAGCTGATTCCTTTCTCACTGCGCTGCTGCCATGTAGATATCGCTGCGTTTCGGGAGACTGTCGCATGCCCTCCGATCTTCGTCGAGGCGCGTCACACTATCGTGATTCGGCCGCTTTCGGCGTCGACGACTCCTGATGACGCACTTCCGAGCGCCGTCGCGCCGCCCACTATGCTGAGGGCGCCGGCTCGAGCCAAGATCTCGCGGCGGAGAAGCAAGCGATCTATCATTGCGTGCATTTCCTCCCTGGCTTTGAGCTGCGTCGTATCGTGCACCAGAAGATTGGGGCTCAGGCGTAGCGCTTACCCGAGTCCCAGGCTATGTAGGGTTTACCGCTGCACGACCGGCTCTACCGCGGCGTCGATATCCTGGAGCGTCGCTTCGTCGAGCTCCACATCGACCGCGATGACGTTCTCGTAAATCTGATCTGGCCGGGAGGCGCCAATGATCGCGCTGCTCACGCTCTCCAGCCGAAGCACCCAGGCGAGGGCGAGCTGGCTCATGGTAATTCCCAGCCTATCGGCGATAGGGCGCAGCCGCTGGACCGCAGAAAGCACATCGTCCTGCATCAAGTCGCCGATGAACTCCGAGGGCTCGCCGACGGTCCCGGCACGGGTGTCCGGCGGCGGAGGTTGGCCAGGCCGATATTTCCCGGTCAGCACGCCCTGGGCCAGCGGGGAGTAGACGACCAGCCCTATCCCCTCGCGCTCGCAGACCGGCAGCACATTTCGCTCTATCTGCCGCTGTAGGATGTTGTAGCGCGGCTGGTTGGAGACGATCTGATCGATATTGTGCTCGCGGGCGAAGATGACGGCGTCGCTGAGCTGCTCCGCGCCCCACTCGCTCACCCCGGCGTAGAGGATCTTGCCCTGGGTCATCAGGTCGTCCAGCGCGCGGAGCGTCTCGTCCAGCGGTGTCTCAGGATCGTAGCGGTGGCATTGGTAGAGGTCGATGTAGTCGACGCCCAGGCGGCGGAGCGAGGCGTGCGCTTGCTCCATGATATGCTTCCGCGAGAGTCCGCGGTCATTCGGGCCCTCGCCCATGGGGAAGTAGACCTTTGTGGCCAGCACATACGATTCGCGCCGGTAGGCGCTGAGGGCACGGCGCAACACCTCTTCCGCGGCGCCACGGCGGTAGGCGTTGGCTGTGTCGAACAGGTTGATACCCCGGTCGTAGGCATACTCGACACAGGTGATCGCCGTTTGCTCCTCCACATAGCCGCCGTGGGTGAGCCAGTTACCAAAGGAGATGGCGCTGACCTTCACGCCAGCTCGCCCAAGTCGCCGGTACTGCATCTCCATCCTCCCTGGTAACGCCCGTGGATTGTCTCCGTCCACCTATGGTATCCC
>JAQBPC010000169.1 GCA_028287725.1 Chloroflexota bacterium
CGGCGTCACCGAGGCCGCCGCCAACCCGTTACATCCCCTGCCGATCTGTCCCCTGCTTCGGCCAAAACCCGAACATGGTCTGGCTCCTTCCCACCGTGGGGCAGATCAATGGCGCGCCGCATTCCGCGGACCGCGCGGGGTGGTACGGCGGCGGATACGCAGGGGCTCAAGTCCTTCAGATCCTAGATTCAGGGCCGGCTCATATTCGCTCGCCTGATGGCGCGCAAATACCTTTTCCTCGAATTCTTCGAGCAGCCGCTCTCTCCGCTCAATCCAGGCCGCGGCATCCTCACGGCGCGCCGCTTCATACCAGTCACGCGCCACGACGCGCTCGTACCAGCGTTTCATCTTATCGAGATCCTGGCGAATCTCCTCCGCCTCGGCGTATGTGAAATTTTGCCGGAAGGTTTCGAACTCGATCTCCTTGGTGAAGTTCACTTCGCAATTCTCGATGATCTCGTCGTACTGCTGCGTGCTCTGCGCCAGAAAGCCTTCGACGATCTTCGTCTCCTCCTCAAGCGGCAGCGAACGGAGCGGCAGCAAGTGAAACGTGCCGCCGAGCGCCGAGATTCGCTCTGTGATGCCTTGTAATGGAGCCCGAAGTGTCTTGACATCGGGAAAGATGCAGACGCTTTGCTGCAGGTACAGCGCACCCATCCGCTTCAGCTCGCGCCAGACACCAACGCGTGCCGCCGAGGGCTGGCTCGGCACCTGATAAATCAACAATTGGTATTTGCGACGAGCTTGCGTCATCCTGATCCTCTTGTATAGCGGCATCCGTTGCGTAACAGTTGTTGTCCCTATCATAGACTAAAGAGTCCTTGAATACCCAAAGGATCGAACCCATGAGTGGACTGTTCCTTTTCCTCGCCACGTTTCTGGCCTCGGCCGTGGAGATGGTGGAGGCCCTGACTATTGTCCTCGCCGCCGGCCTTACACGCGGCTGGCGCTCCACGCTCATCGGTGTCGCCGCCGGCCTCGCCGTGCTGGCGGTGATTGTGGCCATTCTCGGCCCCGCGCTCACGGTGATACCGATCGACGCGCTGCGGCTGGTAGTCGGCGGCCTTTTGCTGGTTTTCGGACTGCAATGGCTACGAAAGGCAATACTTCGCGCTAGCGGCTATCAGGCGCTGCATGACGAGTCGGCAATCTTCGAACGCCAGCGAGCAACCGCGCTGGCCTCGGGCCAGGAGGTCCGTGCCGGGCTCGACTGGTATGCCTTTACGCTCGCCTTCAAAGGGGTGCTGCTCGAGGGATTGGAAGTCGCCTTTATCGTCGTCACCTTCGGCGCCTCGGCCAACAACATCGCGCTGGCCTCGGTCGGCGCCGTCGCCGCCATACTCGTCGTGTTGGTGACAGGCGTGGTTATCCGTGCGCCGCTGAGCCGGGTGCCGGAGAACACGCTGAAGTTCGTCGTCGGCCTGCTGCTCACCTCCTTCGGCACCTTCTGGGCTGCCGAAGGAGCGGGCGCCAGCTGGCCGGCCTCCGATGGCGCGATCGTTGGCCTGCTGATATTCTACGCGGCGATCTCCTTTATCTACGTGCGCACCCTACAGCGCCGGCGCACGCTGAACCTGCGCGCAGCCGCCTGAGGAGACAACATTGAACTTTCTGCGAAGTTTTGGGCTATTCTGGTACGACTTCATCATTGGCGACGACTGGACGATTGCCGCGGCGGTCGTCGCGGCCCTCGCCGTCACCGGCTTACTGGCGCACCAGCACGTCACCGCGTGGTGGCTGCTGCCGCTGGTCGTGGCTGTGTTCCTCGGCTACAGTCTCTGGCGCGCGGCGAACGCGAGATCGAGATAAGAACGACCCCCCAGCGACCGCATTCGCCCGTGGCGCGGCCGGAGCGACCCCAGTTGTCCCATGGCTTTCCATGGTGCGGCCCATCGCGGTGGGTACCCCGAGTCGCCAGTCTCTGCCGAGCCCGTCCGACACTGCCAAGACAGCCACTACACGCCTACAAGTCGAGCCTGGTGCTCGATTGAGCTGGCGATCGACTGTGCAGCGTTCTGCTCATCGGCGCTGAGCACCAGGCAGCGATCGATTGGGAAGTGGACCCAAACCTGGGCCGAAGGCGCCCGATCGGACGTCAGCAGTTGAATCGTAAGCTCGCCGGTGACCGACACAACGTGTCGCCAGCGCCCGCCGAGGAACTCGCTGTGCACGACATGCCCTTGCAACATGTTGCCTTCGATGCTCGGTGGGCTGGAATGGAGCGTTCCGTCTTCCGGCCGCAACACCGCCACTGCCGGACCCGCGACAGGGTTTTGCGCCACGCAACGCAGTGCGAGGTCCCCATTGCGCACGACCGCCTGCCCCGCCGTTGTCCCGCTCGCGGACCCCGGCACGAAATTGGCGGCGCCCAGGAAGCTCGCGATAAAGGGGTTGGCGGGCCGGTGGTAGAGCTCCTCCGGCGTGCCCATCTGTGCCAGTCTTCCCTGGCGCATCACCACGATCTGATCGGACATGGCGAGGGCCTCGATGCGGTCGTGCGTGACGTATATGGCGGTGATGCCTTGCTCCTTTACCAGGCGCACCAGCTCGGTACGCATCTCTTCCCGCAACGACGCATCGAGATTCGATAATGGCTCATCGAGCAGCATCAACGGCGGACGGATTGCCAGCGCCCGCGCGATTGCCACGCGCTGCTGCTGGCCGCCCGAAAGCTGATCGGGATACCGGTTTTCGAGGCCGTCGAGATGCACCATGGCCAGCGATTCAGCCACGCGCTTGGCGACATCCGGCTTGCTCATCCGGCGTAGGGTGAGGCCAAACGACACGTTCTGCGCCACGGTCATGTGCGGCCACAGAGCGTAATCCTGGAAGACCATGCCGATCTCCCGCTGCTCCGGCGGCACCGATCGCCGGCCATCGAAGACGGCCCGGCCATGAATCGCGATACGGCCGGCATCAGGGGTCTCGAGCCCGGCGAGCATGCGCAGCACGGTCGTCTTCCCGCTGCCGGATGGCCCGAGGAGGGCCAGAAATGCGCCGGTGGGCAAGGTGAAGCTCAGGTCATCGGCGGCGCGCGTGCTGCCGAAGCTCTTTTTCAGGTTACTGACCTCGACGGACAACCCTGCCACCTCCCCGTAGCCGTAAGAACCGAATCATGCCGAACACCAGTAAGGCGAGCACCATCACGATGACAAGCGCGAGAATGGTCATCGCCGTGCCCGGGCCCTGTTTGTAATTGTTGAATTGGCCGGTGATCTGTACCGAGAGCGGCGGCTGGCCGGGCGGCTGCAACACCTCCGAGGCCGGCAGCTCGAATATCGTCCCGGTGAAGATCAGCATCCAGGTAGAGAGCAGCGCCGTGGCCATTAACGGCGCCACGATTGAGCGGAAAACGCGCGACGTATCGGCGCCTGCGAGCCGCGCGGCTTCGATCAGGTGATCGCCTACTTGTGCCAGGGCGCCGCCCGCCAGCCGAGCGCTAAGCGGCAATGAGCCGGCGACATAGGCGGCCAGCAGCAAGCCCATGGTGCCATACGGCGCGCCGCCGGGGAGGTTGTTCATCCACCGTTGATTCCAGGCGAAGATGTAGCCCACCGCCAATACCACGCCCGGTATGGCCAGCGTGGCGATAGTCAGGAGCCGCAAGGTGTTCCTGCCCGGCATCCGAGTTCGTTCGATCACGAAAGCTACGGCGGCGCCCAGCAGCGCCGCTATGGTAGCTGTCGCCAGGGCCAGCAGCGTGCTGCGCTGCAACGCGGGGAATGAATCTCCTCCCGCATCGAGCACAAGCTGATAGTTGAACAGCGTGAGGTTGGCGGAGTTAAGACCATTGCCGATATTCCGCATGAACGAGACGCCGATGGTGGCGAGCAACGGCAACCCTAGCGCAAACACGAAGAATAGCGCGGAAAGCGCCGCCGCCGGCCAGCGCCAGTGTCCCAAAGCCAGCAGTCGTGCCGGCCGTGCCCTGCCGGTGACCACCTGGTACGAACGGGCCCGGAGCAGGCGGGCCTGTAGGAGCAGAGCAGCCGCGATGGCCGCGACCAGGATCAGCGCCAACGCCG
>JAQBPC010000174.1 GCA_028287725.1 Chloroflexota bacterium
AGCGATCGCCTTCGCGAGATGTATATCTGGCTGCTCGGCAACCTTGACCTGACGAACAGTACCCAGCTCCTCGCTGCCGTACCGGTGCTGGCAGTGGGGATGGTCGGGCTCCTGGTGCTTGCCGGCGATCTCAACGTGTTGCTGCTTGGCGACGAGCAGTCCCTCTATCTAGGACTGAACGTCACGCACCGGCGACTTCTGATTCTGATTCTCGGCTCTCTGCTCACAAGCGTCGCCGTTGCGCTTGGAGGTTTGATTGCATTTGTCGGTCTCCTGGTGCCGCATATCGCCCGTTTGCTCTTTGGCGCGAACCACAGGCTATTGCTACCTGCCTCGGCACTGCTCGGCGCCATTCTGTTGGTCATCGTGGATACGGTGGCGCACCTGGCAATGGCGCCCCAGGTACTGCCGATCGGGCTGATCACCGCGTTGCTCGGCGCGCCGTGGTTCCTGGTGCTGCTGCGGCGCAAGAAGGGTGAGTACACATTCTGAAAACGGCGCGTGGTATAGGTCTACCCGAGCGGGCGGTCGATCCAACGTTCGGAGCGGCCGGGACGACCGGCGCGCCCGTGCTCGTAGCCACCGGCCTGCACTGTGGTTACGGCACCACAATTGTCTTGCGTGAGATCGACCTTGCGCTGCGTCGGGGCGAGATGGTGGCGCTGCTTGGCCGGAACGGCTGCGGCAAATCGACGTTGATTCGCTGTCTTGGAGGCGCCCTGGCGCCGAGCGCCGGCAGTGTAACCATCGACGGAACGCAAGTCGCCCGGCACGACCGTCGAGCCATGGCGCGCCGGCTGGCCGTCGTGGCACAAGAGCTTCGCGTACCCTTTGCGTTTTCCGTGCGCGAGGTCGTCGAGCTTGGCAGGGCTCCGCACGCTCGGTTTCTGGCGCCGTCGAGCGCGGAGGATCGACGCGCGGTCGATCTGGCGCTCCACACCTGTGATCTAACGGATTTCGCGGATCGCACGTTCCAGGAGCTGAGCGGTGGCGAGCAGCAGCGGGTAGCGCTGGCAATGGCCTTGGCGCAGGAGCCGGAGATTCTCTTGCTGGATGAGCCGACGGTGCATCTCGATCTAGCTCACCAGGTCTCGTTACTGGCGCTGGTACGTGGTTTGTGTGCCGAACGGGGCCTCGCCGTGCTCGCTGCAATGCATGACATAAATCTTTCCGCGCTCTATTTTGATCGGATAACCATACTCGGTGGCGGATCTGTGGTTGCTTCCGGCATGCCCGGAGACGTGGTCACGGCACCGCTTATCGAGGGAACGTTCGGGACGCGTGTCGCCATAAGCGAGCATCCCACGGCAGGAGTGCCACAGGTACTGCTGATTCCCTGAAGCTGCGAAGTGAGCAGCGAGGTATCATAAATTGAGTGAACTGCTCATGCCTGGTACGGCTCGTTCCTCCACCTGATTAGATTTGGTACCGGGCAGGGGTCGCGAGCCAGGAAGGGCTTGTCCGGGGTACGATGATACAACAGCCGACATCGGCCGGCGAGGAGTCATCTTCACTGCGAGACGCCCACGTTGAGCCCTCTGCAACGCCGGCGAGCGATCCGCATGTCGGCTTCAGATCAGTGCTGGCGAACGGCGCATTTTCGCGGCTTTGGACCGCGCAGATTCTGTCGCAGGTAGCGCAGAACACCGTCTTTGCCTCGATGCTGGCGCAGATCCAGCTCGTGACACGCTCCAGCACGAACGTCGTGTTCGTGATCGTCTGCGGGCTCCTGCCGCAAGTGCTCCTCAGCTCATTTGCCGGCATTCTCGTCGATCGCGCCAGCAAGCGGACCGTATTGATGGCGAGCAACCTCCTACGCATGCTCTGCGTATTTGGCTATCTGAGCTTCCAGACGACCCCCTGGGTCCTCTTCACCATGGTCTTCCTCTCACAGGCGATTGGCCAGTTCTTCGCCCCCGCGGAGGCCGCGGCCATCCCAATTCTCGTTCGACGCGAAGGATTGATGGCGGCGACGTCGCTGTTCAACCTCAGCTTCAACGTTGCTCAGGTTGTCCCGTTCGGTCTTGGGTTGCTACTGCTGTCATTCATAGGGCTCAGCACGCTGCTGCTCATCGTCATTGCTCTCTTTGCACTGGCAGCGATCCTGGTGGCGACATTGCCAAATCGCACCGCTGTCCGGCCTCCCCGGCGGAGCACCACGAGCCTGGCGGATGAGGTGCGGCGCGTGGGGCACGATTTCGGCGAGGGCGTACGCTTTATCGTGCACGACGGCGCTCTGCGGCTGGCGCTGTTTCAGATCAACATCACGCCAACAGTCATGTTTTTGTTCGGCGTGCTCGGGGCAGGCTACGTGCAGCGGGTGATCCATCTGCGGCCCGATAATCTCTATGTGCTGCTTGTGCCTGCCGGTCTGGGATTGTTGATTGGAACCTGGGGCCTCGGTCAATTCGGTGGGCGAATCCGCAAGGAGAAGCTCATACATTGGGGTATATTTGCCCTGGGCGCGGCGGTTATCGCTATGGGCGTACTGCCGCCGATCATTCGCGCATTCCATGACACCACGCACCTGATCCCAGTCCGGCCGTATCAGGCACTCACCTATCCGGCCATGGCTATAGCCGTGGTAGTGGGCCTGGCGATGGCTCTGACCACTGTGCCAACGCAGACCATCGTGTTCGAGCGTGCGGCGCCCGAGATGCGCGGCCGTGTGCTTGCCATGCAGCAGTGGCTGGGCGGCGCGGTGCCGCTCCTGCCACTGCTTGTCGTTGGACCCCTGGTTGATGCGATTGGCGTGGCGTCGGTACTCGTGGGAATAGGCGTCGTCATTTTGCTTGCCGGCTGGTATAGCGTCCGTGTCGACCTGCGCCGGCGCCTGAGCTTGGCGAATCAGCTCATGGCGCAGCCATTACACGTAACCAGCTGAGGCCGAAAAGCGCAGATCGATTTGCCTGCTATACGAAGAGCGAGCGCATCTCCTGATTTGTCACGAGCTCCTGCATTTGCTCGTCGGAGGGGCCAGCCTGGAAACGGTTCGCCGCGTCAAGCACCCGTGGGAGCACGTGGATATCGCCTACCGTGTTCAGGAAGATCCCAGGCCGCTGCAGTACCCAGCTTACCGCGGGATCGATTTGCGCCTGCTGCTCGAGCGGCTCATACCAGGTGCTGCGTGTTTGCTCTTGTCCATCGAGCCAAGGCCTACGCAACACGCCCTTGATTGTCTGGACCGCGACGTTGCGTTCACGGCAAAGCGCGAGCAGTGCCTCGAAATCCTCACTGTAATGGCCCACGCGCATGATCATGTAGTTGTAGGGCAGCAGCACGGAGTCGAAGTCGAACCGCTCCAGACTGCGTTTATGCATCGCGGC
>JAQBPC010000201.1 GCA_028287725.1 Chloroflexota bacterium
GTCTTCGGCGAAGACGTACACCGCGACGAGCGACCCGAATGGGTTCTCGTTCTGGGTCGCGAGGTAAATCGAGCCCTTCAGCGGAATCAAATAATCGACCAGGAACATGCCCCTCTCGCCCGTTAGCGTGAGCGTGCGGACCTTGGTCGGTGTAAGCCAGTTAATGTCTAGTGAGGCCACCACGCCGTTGGCGAAACGCAGGAGTGCATTCACCATGTCCTCGTGCGCCGTGTGTATATTCTGCTCGGTCTCGGCGTAGACCCGTTGTACGGCGCCACTTATCAAGTAGCGGAGCACGTCGATATCGTGAGTCGCAAGGTCGAGAACGACGCCCACGTCGCGAACTCGTGCGGGAAATGGGCCAAGCCTGCGTATGTGTGCTTGAAATATCCGACCAAGCTCGCCCGCTTCGAGCCGCCGTTTGAGCTCGGTGATGGCGGGATTGAAATGCTCTATGTGACCGACTGCTAGCAGCATCCCTGTCTGCCGCGCCAGCGCCGCAAGCGACTCGGCTTCCTCCACGCTGGCCGCGATTGGTTTCTCGACGAGCGTGTGGATCCCGTGGTTCATTGCATCCTGCACGACCTGAAAATGCGCGAGCGTGGGCACGGCCACCACCACAAAATTGGGCCTGACCCCTTGAAACAGCTCGTGATGCGACGTGAACGTCTGAACGTCGAACCGCTTCGCCAGGCCATCGAGGCGCGCTGCGTCGCCATCCGCCGCCGCGACAAGCTCTACGCCTTCCAGTTCTGAGAGTACCCTGAGATGATTCCGGCCCATCGCACCACAACCAATGACCGCTGCCTTTAGCACAGTGCGCGCACCTCACGGACTATCGTCTCAAGATCTTGTTCCGTCAGACTTGGATGTACCGGCAGGCACAGCACCTCTTGGGCCGCGCGCTCGGCTTCAGGCAAGTTGTCTCGGTATCCCATCTCAAGATAGAGTGGCTGCTTATGTACGGGGATGGGGTAGTGAACTGCAGATCCAACCCCGCGCTCGCGCAGAGCGATAGCAACCGCATCGCGTCGTCCACCTGGAATGCGTATCGTGTACTGGTGGTAGACATGGGTATAGCCAGGCGCAACTCTGGGCGTTTCTACGGCGCCCGCGAGGCCCTGGTCGAGGTACCGCGCGTTTTCCTGTCGCTTTCTGGTGTAATCGGAAAGCCGGTTTAGCTGCGCAAGGCCAATCGCCGCGTGCACGTCGCTCATGCGAAGGTTGAAGCCGAGCGTCTCATGTCGATATCGCTCGGACTGGCCGTGGTTTCGTAAGCGTCTAACCTTCTCAGCAAGCTCGGCGTCGGATGTAGTTAAAATCCCGCCTTCGACGGCCGTGATGTTCTTTGTAGGGTAGAACGAGAAATTGCCGGCGCCAAACGTACCAACCTGCTGGCCGTTTATGGCGGCGCCGTGGGCCTGTGCAGCATCCTCAACAATCCTTAGACCATGTAGTCCGGCGATTGCGCACATTGCCGGCATGTTGGCAGGATTGCCGTATAGGTGAACCGGCAAGATCGCCTTTGTCTTGTCCGTAATCTTTGCCTCGACCGCCTTAGCATCGAGATTGAAGTCTTCAGGGTCAATGTCGGCGAAAACAGGTCGCGCGCCCGTATAAAGAATTGAGTTTGCCGAAGCTATGAAGGTGAATGGCGACGTAATCACCTCGTCACCAGGTCCAACGCCATGTGCGAGTAGGTTCAAATGCAGAGATGCGGTACCGGACGACGTCGCGACCGCGAACGCCGTTCCGACCAGCGCCGCAAAGCGCGTCTCGAGCTCTTCAACTCGGGCACCCTGCGCGATCTGGCCGGATCGAAGCACCGCCAAGACCGCATCTTCCTCTTCGCGGCCAAGCGTCGGCTTAACGACGGGAATCATTCACCAATCCTTCCTAGGAGATAGGGAGCGCTGCGCGACACCATCTGGACGCCATAAATGCATATGACTTATGCGTGCTTTTCGCCAGGGTGCGCGGCGGCCTCAAACGCAAGTACCGTAGTATTGCCACATTTCGAACAATGACCGCCGGCTTGTGCCTGCGGGTTTGCAGGAAACCAATTGGTCGACGTTTCTGCGGTAGCATCGTCATGCCCACCACGTTCGAAGGCAAGCCGCCCACCACATGCGCACACATAACCGGCCAGGCGCGCCGGATTTCCCACGACTAGGCCGTGATCCGGCACGTCGCGGGTAACGATCGCGCCGGAGCCAACCAGAGCAAACCGGCCAATGGTAACGCCCGGCAATACTATCGCGCCCGCGCCAATTGAGCAACCATACTTGAGATGCGTCGGTCCTACGATCCAGTCGTCCAAAGTCTTCAGGTCGCCCTCAGGCGTAATAGCGCGCGGCAACCTATCGTTGGTGATACATGCATGAGGGCCAATGAAAACACCGTCTTCGACGGTCGCTCCGTGAAAAATGCTGGCGTTGTTTTGAATCTTGCAGCGATTACCGATGTGCACATCGAAGTCGATATACGAGCTCTTGCCCAGAACGCACTCATTGCCGATCGTGACGCCTTCGCGGATCTGCACGCCGTGCCAAACTTGAGTGCTCTCACCAATGCTAGCGCGAGGCGAAACTTCGGCGGTGGAGTGAATTACTGCTTTTCTCATAGCAACGCCAGTATAGCAGGAGGCCTAGGCCATCCGGCGAGGGGGAAATTGGACCGGTCACGCACGAATACTGCGTAGCCTGGCAAGCAGTCGAATCGCGCCGCCAGGAATGCGCCCGTAATGTCGGTCATAGAAAAGTGCCAATCCTTTCATATAATTGGTCTGGCGAACTCTATCAGCGTATGAGGGCTTGTTGTGGTGCCGGACCGCAAAAGTCGGAACGAAATATACCTGCCATCCCGCTTTCCGCGCGCGAAGACAGAGGTCGTTGTCCTCGAAGTACATGAATATGCGCTCATCCAAGAGTCCAATGACGCTGAGCGCTTCTGCCCGAATGACCATGCAGGTCCCGGCGACCCAGTCCACCTCCATCGGTGCCGCGCCATTCCACGAATGCAACGTGGCGCCGGCTCGTCGCGCCAACGCGCGGCGCAGCATGTATAAAGGCGAAGGGTCACTTCCGTAACTGTACGGCTGCGGTGTGCCATCGGGCCAGGACAATCTCGGTGCGCAGATCGCTGCACCCGTAACGTTGTCCATAAACGTGACCAGGGCCCTAAGCGTCCCCTCCTCTACCACGGCATCGGGGTTTAGTAGGACGTAGTAGCGCGCTTGCTGAGCGCCAATGCCAATATTGTTGCCTTTTGCGTAGCCTAAGTTTGCCCCGGTGCGCAGCACCAAGACTCTGCCATCAGCGCAGTTTCGAGCGAGATCGTCGATTGGTTGAAGCGACCCATCGCTTGAGCCGTTGTCGACCACCACAACACCCAATTGAAGTGTCTGGCAACTGAGCACGGCCTCGACAACCTCACGCAGCAGTGGCCCACCGTTGTAATTCAGGATGACCACGGACGCTTCATGCATTGGTTGGCGCCGCAGTGATTGGAAGTGGACTCGAAGGGGGCTTGCCGAGAAGTGGTTGGTCCACGAATTGGCGTAGCCACAGCTCCAGGTTGACCCATCTCCACACTACGGCTGACGGGATTGGTCCGCCTGCGGCAAACAATTCAAACTGCTCTCGCACGACGTCCGACTGAATGTATCCGTGCGCAGCCGCCGACGGCGATTGCAGCAACCGTCGAATCTCGTGCGACGCAGGGCCGCGCAGCCATTGGGCCTCCGGTGTTGTATAACCGAGCTTGTCTCGCCTGTGCCGAACTATATCCGGTATGACACCTTTTGATGCCTGCCTCAGCACGCGCTTATTGAGTCCATTGCCGAAGCGCATTGCATTTGGGGCACGGAAAACATATTCGATTAGTCGGTAGTCAAGATACGGGACTCGCGCTTCGACTCCGAACGCCATGGAATTGCGATCTTCATAACGCAATAGAGCCGGTAGACTTGTTGCGCTGAATAACCGATGAGCAACGGCAGGTAGGTAGCCGGCGACTCCCTCCTGAAATCCGGGTGGCACCGGCCTCGGCGATCCCTCTTGGTCCTCTGCAAGACCCGGCGCAATCCATGAGGGGAGCCCACGTGCGGAATCGAAACGTGAGCGGAGCCGCGGACGTAGCCATGCGTGGCGCGCCATCAAAGCTTGCGTTAATGCACGCTCGCCGGATCCCCACTTCGCCTTGTGATACCGATTGTATAAAGACAGCTCGCGAGTGAGATCGGCGACCCGGCCTGCGCGCATGAGATCCGCGAAAAACGGGCCATAGTAGCCGGAATAGCCGCAGAGCACTTCATCGGCGCCTTGGCCATCAAGTAGCACTTTGACGCCGTTTGCTCTGGCCAACTGCATGACATGCCACTGTGCCACAATGCCGGTCGAGAGAAACGGCTCATCCTGGTGCCAAACCACTGACTGTAGAACCTCAAAAAGGTCGTCGCCCTGCGGGAACGTATAGTGCGCGGCAGCTCCGGTTTGCTCCGTTACAGCGGCCATGTACCGTCGTTCATCAATGGCTGCATCGTCGAAACAGGCAGAGAACGTCTTCTGCCGCTCCCCACGATGGTGCCACTGCTCATGAAGTTCCGGACCCGTCTCAGGGAACAAAAGTCCATTGGCAAGGCATACGATCATCGAAGAATCGAGCCCGCCGCTCAGGCAAGAACCTACGGTCACGTCGCTGCGAAGCCGCAGCTTGAGGCTGTCGCTCAGGAGGTTACCGTACTCTTCAGCCCACCTCTCAGCCAGACGCTCCGTGACTGGCTGCGCCAATGCAGCAAAGTCTGGCGACGGCAACGACCAGTATCGTTTGATGCGCATCCCCGACTCATCGATCGTGGCGGTATGGGCGGCAGGGAGCGCCCGAATATCGGCAAAGAATGTGCGGTCCGTGTGGTCGACAACGCCGTGAAAAAGATAGTCGAATACCACGCCGTCGTCGGGCCGGCGTCGCACCCACGGCACCACCAGCAGCGATTTGGGCTCCGAAGCGAAGGCAAAGCGTCTGGGGCCCTGGCTGTAATACAGAGGCTTAACTCCGCTACGGTCCCTCGCGCAGAAGAGACGGCGCTTCCGCGTGTCATAGATGGCAAATGCGAACATGCCGTTGAACTTGGTCACGCATTCTTCGCCATATTCTTCGTATGCGTGCAACACCACCTCGGTGTCGCACACCGACCTGAATTGATGGCCTCTCGCAATCAGGTCCGGCATGAGCTCGCGATAGTTATAGACCTCGCCGTTGTAGACGATCCATAAAGTCTCGTCTTCGTTCGGCATCGGACAATGCCCAGCGGGCGACAGATCAATGATCGAAAGGCGTCTGTGCACCAGGCCCGCTATGCCAAACTCCTTGATGCCTCTATCGTCTGGGCCCCGGTGTGCCATCATATCATCCATGGATTCGAGCGTGGATCGAGCATCCAGCATCCCATCGAATTGAAGCAGCCCCGCGATCCCGCACATTACGGTCTGCCCTCGTCCAGATGGCCGGCGCCCCGAATGAGCCTCGCGTAGATGTGAAGTAACCGCTTGTGCTCAGCCGCCGCATTGTAGGTGTCTCGTGCCGCCCGCATACCCGCGGCCCCCATTGCGGTCACTGTCTCCGGGTTGCTTGCAAGTGCAGTTAACGCCGTCGTCAGGTCGTCAATATTTGCAGGCTGCACAAGTACTCCACATCCGGTAGCCTCGATGATTTCCCGGATCACTGGTAAGTCGCTAGCGACGACTGCCAAACCGGCCGCCATGTATTCAAACAGCTTAACCGGCGAGGACAGCCGCATGTTTAGCGACGCCGCAGGATAGGGAATTACGCCAACGTCGAATGCGCGTAACGTTTGCAAAACAGCGGAAACATCCACCGGCGGTAAAACCCGTATTCGGCCATTTTGGTTAAGGCGGCCCGCGTGCGCCGCCACGGCCGCTGCTTGCGACCCGTGCCCGATGATCGTCAGCTCTACGTCCTGCGTGGCGGCGGCTGCATCAATCAGAGGCTGTAACCCTCTGGCTTCATTGAGCATGCCAAGGTAGACAACTCGCAGCGGTCTGCCAGGAAGGCGGACTGATCTGGGCATTTCAACGGTATCGGACCACTCCGGGCAATTCATGACGACTACAGGTTGTTGAATTCCATATCGATGCGCAAGCTCCCGTGCGACTGCGTTGTTCACTGTTACGACTGCGTCGCAACGTCGAATAATTAGGCGCTCAAGCAGCGAAAGCAGCTTGCGTTGCAATTGAGACCAAGCGGGATTGGTTTCGTTCCAAAGTTCATGGCTGTCATACAGAAGTGCCGCCCGCCAATA
>JAQBPC010000211.1 GCA_028287725.1 Chloroflexota bacterium
TGGCAGGCAAGGTGGTGGGCGTCGTCGGAGTTGGCAGGATCGGACGCGAGGTGGCGCGCCTGGCGCGATGCCTTGACGCACACGTAGTTGGCACGGTCCGCTCACTCGATGCACACACGGCCGAGGACCTGAACCTGGACCGCCTGGTTCCCATGGCCGAGCTGGATAGCCTTCTAGGAGAGCTCGATTTCTTAGTCCTGAGCTGCCCGCATACGCCGGAGACTGACGGACTCATCAGTGCCGAGCGCCTTGCCAAGCTCCGGCCCAGTGCCGTGTTGATCAACCTGGCGCGAGGCGCCGTGGTCGATGAACCTGCCATGATCGCTGCCTTACAGAGCGGCAAGCTCGCGGGCGCCGCTCTGGACGTTGCCGCGAAAGAGCCGCTGCCGGCGGACAGCCCGCTTTGGGACATGCCAAACGTATTGATTAGCCCACATTCCGCGAGCACGACCACGAGCGAAAACGGGAAAATCACCGAGCTATTTTGCGACAATCTGCGACGCTATCTTGAAGGACAGCCGTTGCGCAATATACTGAACTACGCATTGCAATACTAGTTTTACTGGAGGAGTCACCACGTGGTTGACGAGTCCGCAAATGCTAATTATCAGGTGCGCGCCCTAACCAGGGGATTAGGCGTCTTGGCCTGCTTTACGCCGGAGACGTCCCGCCATTCCCTGGCTGAGCTGGCCAAGCTCGTGGATGTGCCAAAAGGCACGCTATACCGCCTGCTGGAAACCTTGCGCGCGGCGGAGTTTCTGGAGCAGGAGCCGGACGGGACCTATACGCTCGGCATCAAAGCCTTCGAGGTCGGCTCCGCATATCTCTCCAAGCTCGACTTTCCCCAGGCGTCGCGCCGGGCACTGGAGGAACTCGCCGCCGACTGCCGCGAGACGGCAAGCCTTGGTGTGCTCAACAACGGCGAGGTGGTCTACGTGGCCATTGAGCGCGCGCAGCGCGAGATCGGTATCCAGTCTCAGATCGGCACCCGGCATCCCGCGTCCTGTACCGCCCTGGGCAAAGTGCTGCTGGCGGATCTCCCGGACGCGGAAGTGGTGGCCGTTCTCGAGAAGGCCGGCATGCCTGAGCTGACCGAACACTCCCATACCTCACCTGAAACACTCCTTGCCGAGTTGATCACCGTGCGCCGGCGAGGCTATGCCGTCGATAACGAGGAACGGGCATATGGCATCAAATGCATCGCGGCGCCGATTCACGACGCGGCGGGACGAGCGATCGCTGCGATCAGCGTCTCGGGACCATCTTTCAGAGTGAGCGCCGATACGCTGCCCGAGCTTATCTCGGCCGTCGTCGCAGCGGCAGCGGCGGTGTCTCGACGCCTGGGCTTCCGCCAGGCAAGCCAACCGGTGGAGGCCGAATGACCCCGGTTGTGCCCTTCCCGCACGGTACCGCTACGGCGCCATTTGCGATGTCACGGTGACCCGCCCCACGACAATCGCATCCACGGCCTTGCGAGCCGAGATTGGGACGCCACCTTCTGCACGGGTTTTCGCGAACGACCGCTGGGCTATGGCGCAGCCTAGTTGCGTGGCACAGGGTCTGCGCTAACTACCTTCCTCTTACGCGAGGAATAAGCCATCGACCGGGCTGCCGGCCTTTCAGACTAAAGGGAGTGACATGAGCGAGAACAAGCTTCGGGTTGCCGTCCTTGGCGCAGGGGCCTGGGCGCGCGGCGCCCACATCCCCGGCTGGCAACGCGATCCGCGTTGCGAGGTGGTGGTGCTCTGCGATGTGGAGCGCGACCGAGCAGAATCCATGGCCAGGGAATTCAACATTCCCGTGGCGGATAATGACTGGCAAGCGGTGGTGAGCCGGAGCGATATCGACGTCGTAGATGTCGCCACTCCCTCGCACACGCATCTTGAATTGGCTCGGGCCGCGCTCGAGGCGGGGAAGCACGTGCTGTGCGAGAAGCCGGTGGCCTTCGACTTTCGAGACACGCTCCGCGCGGCAGAGCTTGCCGACCGCAAGGGGTTGCGGACCAAACTGGGCTTCACCTTCCGTTACAGTCCCGGCGTGCTCTACGCAAAATCGCTCATCGACGAAGGCTTTATCGGTGAGCCCTACATCTTCAACGGATACGAGCAGAACTCCCAATGGCTGGACCCGAAAACTCCACTCCGTCAGGTCGATCACACCGCCGACCAGTCGGTCCTGCTCACCTCCTCGCTCGAGGGATATGGGGCGCCAATCATTGACATCGGCCACTGGTGGGTGGGCGCCGACTACAGCCGCGTCACCGGCATTATGCGTAACTTCGTGCCGGAGCGCGTGGTGCGTGCCACCGGCCAGATGATGCGCATGAACATCGACGACGGAGACATTTTCATCGGCGAGTATGCAAACGGCGCGATTGGCTCAATCCAAACCAGCTACGTCACAGTCGGCAACTATCCGGGCATCGAAGCGCGAATCTACGGTAGCAAGGGCGCAATCATCTGCCGGTTGATCGAGGAGTTCGGGATTGCCGAGACGATCAAGGTGGCCACACCGGATGCCGTGGAGTTTAAGCAGCTGGAAATCCCGTCCCGATTCTACCCACAGGGCGGCGCCCCGACCGAATCATGGCGGTCACTCTTCTATGCAAACCTTATCAAGGGCTTCATCGACGAGATTCAGTCAGGCGCGGGCAAGAGCCACGCCGGCTTCAGGGACGGCGCCTGGGTGCAGGAAGTGGTCAACGCCGTGGAACGGTCGCATCACGAGCGCCGTTGGGTCGATCTACCGTTGGAGAGATAAGCCGATGAGCAGTACCGCTCCGCGATTCACGGAATGGCTTGACGATGTATTGGTCGATTATTATGGACGAGAGCCGGTCAGCGCGACGTTCATCGGTAAACACGAATATGACCACCGACTGCCGGATCTCTCTGCCGACGGACTCGATCAAGCCGCGGCCCAAACGCGGGGGCTGCTCAATCGACTGGCTGAGTTACCGGAGGAGTCGCTTTCCGAATCAGAGCAGCTTGACCGCGACCTGGCAGCCGGGATGCTCGAGATCCATGCCTGGGAGAACGAGGCCGGCCATATGTGGCGCGGCAACCCGAGCCTGACAATGGGCGAAGCGATCTTCGGGGTAATCGCGCTTCTGTTGCGCCCGTTCGCGCCGTGGCCGCAGCGAGAAGAAGCAGCGGTTGCCCGGTTGGAAGCGATTCCCGGACTGCTTGACGATACGCGGGTTCGTCTCAAGTACGCGCCCGCCGCGTGGATCGCGCGTGCGGTACGCGAATGTGATGGCGCCCTCTTGCTTTTCAACTCCGGTCTGGATCGCTTCGCTGCCGACAACGGAGTGAATAACCAACGGCTACGTCGAGCAGGGGATCGGGCCAGCGCTGCCGTGGTTGAGTTCCGTCGATTCCTCACCGGCGAGCTCAAGGAAGGCGGGAGCTACGGCTGTGGCGACGAGGCGCTGTCGCTGATGATTCGGCGCGGCCATTGGCTGCCCGACGACGCCGACACCATGCTGGCCTTCGCCGAGGACCGGGTTCGGGACCTGCTCGCCTATCTGGAGGCCCACGCAGGAGACTTTGGTGCGCGGACCTGGCAGGAGGCATTGGCGCAGCTTCAAAATCTCCATCCCTCCGTCAATCACTACATTGCGCGATATGAGCAGATCTGGAGCGAATGCAGAGAAACGGCGATCGCCGCAAACCTGGTGACCTGGCCGGATTATCCGATTCGTTATGTCCAGCAGCCGCGGTGGGCACGCGAGGCGGCATCTAACCTCTATTTCCTTTTTTATAGAGCGCCCGCCACGTTCGATGGACTCACGCCGGTGGAGTATCTGGCGCCGCCGAATGACGCGTCTCTCCCGGTGGAAGAGCAAAAGCGGCGACTTGAGGCGACAAACGACAGCGTGATCAAGCTAAACCACGTTGTCCACCACGGCGGTCTGGGTCACCATGTGCAAAACTACCACGCGTATCGCGCCGCTTCCCGCATTGGCCAGATCGCCGGGGTGGACTGTGCTTCTCGAATCGC
>JAQBPC010000215.1 GCA_028287725.1 Chloroflexota bacterium
TGGCGTTGCCACAATCGTTGGGGCACCCTTCAAAGCAACTACCTGTTGCCAGGTGCGGGCATAGGACTCGACTACGCTTAGCCGATCATTCTCAATCGCGTGGGCGTCAAGCCCAGTCAAGCGGGCCATTTCTCCCGTGTGCGGCGTCAGCACCAGGGGAAGCGTGACCTTCTTCCACCAGTCTGGAGTGGCGCTGAGCGCGAAGAGCGCGTCGGCATCGACTAAGGCGTTTTGCGGCCCGGTTACCGCACCGCTGAGCACATCCATTACAAGGTGAGTTGTACCGTCGCTTCGGCCAAGGCCTGGTCCGACGAGCAGTGCACTGTAGCGTGATGCAACGTCATTGAGGCGCTTCACCGCATCGGCGCGATCCGAAGGCAGTGTAAGCATGGTGACTTCAAGCAATCGCGTCGCGAGTATCGCAAGTGTCTCTTGTTGCCCTGCCAGGGTGACGTAGCCTGCGCCTGCGCGCAACGCGCCGGACGTGCTAAGTATCGGTGCTCCCACGAAGTGCGGAGACCCAGCAAGTGCCAGAACGGCTCCAGCTGAGAATTTATGCACGGTTGCACTGCGCTCAGGTAGCCACCGAGCAATATCGCTGCCGTCAGGTTGCCAGGTGCTTACCGGCACTCTTGGCAGTTGAGGAAGGCCGATGTCGACCAGGGTAATCGACCCGCAAAAGCTGCGCGCGGGATACAGTAGCAGTCCGCGTTTGACATAACCAAATGTCAGCGTCTCGTCGGCACGGAGAGTAGCCGGATCTGCGCGTCCGGTATCGGCGTCGATGCCGGTTGGCATATCCAGAGCGACGACATAGGGACGCCTATCGGCAGAATTTACGGCAGTCAGCACGTGAGCCAGATCGGGCTCAATAGGGCGCGCCCTGCCAATGCCAAGAATGCCGTCTACCGCAACGTCACACCAGTCGAGTGTCGATCGCAGATGCTGACCGCTTGGATCGTCAGCCATGTCGGTTCGCGGGATACCTTCAGGGTCTATGTCGGACGGGCGGTTACGGCGGTATGTGATGATTTGAACCAAGGCGCCCGCGTCGCGCAGCAGGCCCGCCACCACCAGCGCATCACCGCCGTTGTTACCGGGTCCGGCCAGTATCAAATATCGATTACCGCCGGGACGCTGCAATTCAAGCAGGGCCTTAGACGCGCCGTGGGCGGCCATTTGCATGAGTGCGGGTAGACTTAGTCCGCGAGCTGCCGCATCGGCCTCGGCGCGCCGCATCTCGTCAGGAGTAACCAACGCGCGCATATGCCCCTACTCGCTTTGCCGGCCAATGGCCATGGCGACGGCAAGTGCAAGGTCTCCGGTGTGCGTGATACTCACGCTAATTTCGCCGAGACCAAGTCCTTCGGCGATTGATTTGGCGCGGCCATAGAGGATGACAACCGGCTTGCCCTTGGGATCAGGCAGGATTTCCATCTCGCGCCAACGTATATACCTGATGCCGGTGCCAAGGACCTTGCTGATTGCTTCCTTTGCGGCAAAGCGTCCTGCCAGCCGCTGCGCTTTTAAACGACAGTAACTCTGCTCTGCGGGAGTGTAGACCCGATTGAGAAATCGCTGCCCCCAGCGTTCGAGCGCCCTGGCAATGCGCGGAATCTCCGCCGCGTCGATGCCGGTGTACGGAGCGAGATCATACGTAGTCAGTGTGTGCCCGTCACGTAGCTCCGTACGCTGCTCCTCCCACGGCACATGGGCATCTTGATTACCGGCCCTGCCGCGATCTCAATGGTAACGTACGCTATCGGCACGGGCCAACAGACCTACGAACATCGCAACGAGTCAGCATCCGGTTCTGCTGGCGTGCGAGCAGGCCGTCATCGCTAGGGCTCTCGGAACTGAGGAGCTCTGGAGAGCGTCCCGTGACTTAGGAAACAAGTAGCCGGCAGCAATACGCTGCCGGCCACCCTGGTGAGTTGCACGTGACGAACCTCTAGAGTCCCGGGTATTGCTTGTACCAGCCTTCCTGCACGATGTCGGCAAAGCCTTGTGGCCGGCCCATCTTCTCGTTGAATGGGCGGGCATACTTGATCGCAAGCTCGGAACACCGCTGCAAGTTCTCGACCGCCTTCGTCCTCAAGTGCGCTTGTCGTTCAGCGCGATCCTTGAGCTTGACGCTGTCCTTCCAGATGGCACGACCGGCAAGAAAGCCGGAGGCGCCGTTCTGGCAAGCGATTTCAACCTGCTTCACAAACTGGTCGATGTCGACACCCGCGCTGAGAATGATCCATGGAATCGGAGAAGCCTGGTCGAGTTTACGACACCAATCGCCGAGCGTTGACTCATCATGCGGGAAGGATAAGTCGACCGGGAACTCGGCCTTATAGATATCGAAGCCCAGCGCGGTCAACTCTTCCGCCGTACGCACGACGACGTTCGGCTTGGTTGCTGCATAGGCCGCCTTATCCTGGCCAGCCAATGGATAGCCGACGGCTTCGACCAAGAGTGGAATATCAAATTTGCGGCAGTCATCGAGCACGCGCTTGATGATTTCACGCTGCTTTCTGGCGGATTCCACCTCGTCGGGATGGTAATAGACCAGCAGCTTTACCGCTTGCGCGCCCATGCGCTTGATTCGGGAAACTCCCCAATTCGGAATGAGCGAGGCGAGCCGGCCACTGCCGTCTGCCGTATAGCCGGTCTCCTCGATTGATACGATTAGCCCGGCGTGCCCCGCAAGCGCGCCCTCTGCGATACACTCCGCCGCGCCATACTCAGGGTCGAGCAGCATGGCGGTGGAATGGGGCGACAGCGCACTCACAACGTCGACTTTAACCTCACGCATCGTCGCGTACGGCACTTCACCACCCGGGTTCAGCATTGACTTCAGTGCGCCACGCTGGTCCATAGCCGTGATGGTGAAGATGCCTCTGTCCGTGGACATTTGCTGCAAACTTCGCAGCGTGCCAACCGAGATCGTCATTCGCACACCTCCGACGGCGGTGCCGTGCTGGATTGTGCCGCCACCGCGCCGTCCAACATTTTCTATTGTGTAGGCCCGCCCAGAGTGCACCCAATGCCGCCTGCCGCTATGTATTCACGGCCTTGAAGCTAATTAGGTTCGGTAAGTCTCACCGCGTGTCCGCCGAACTCGTTTCGGAGTGCTGCGAGCATACGGTCCGTGAAACTATTGGCCTGCCGCGACCGAAACCGCTCAAATAGCGCCAGTGTGATGACTGGCGCAGGCACGTCCGAATCCATCGCGGCCTGTACGGTCCAGCGGCCTTCGCCCGAGTCCTCGACGTATGGCTGCAGCTGCTCTAACTTCGGGTCCTTGTGGAGGGCATCGGCCGCAAGCTCGAGCAGCCAAGATCGCACAACTGATCCGTGGCCCCACACGTCCGCAATGGCCGCGAGATCTAGATTAGGAAACGCTTTGGCTGAGCGCATGATGTCGAAGCCTTCGGCGTACGCCTGCATTAGGCCGTACTCGATGCCGTTATGTACCATCTTCGCGAAGTGTCCGGATCCCGCCGGCCCTGTGTGAAGATAGCCATTCTCGGGCGCCAGCGTCTTGATCGCAGGTTCTACAAATGCGAAGGCCTCGTCGCTGCCTCCTACCATCAAGCAGTAGCCGATCTTGAGGCCCCAGACTCCGCCACTTGTTCCCGCATCGAGAAAGCGAATTCCCACTGTGTCCAGCTCCGCGGCGCGGCGTATGCTGTCTTGCCAGTACGAATTGCCGCCGTCAATGAGGGTGTCCCCTGGCGATACTAGTGATGCCAGCGCTCGGATCGTGCTTTCGGTTGGTGGTCCCGCAGGAACCATCAACCACACTGCCCTGGGAGCCTGGAGTTTCGATACCAGGTCTTCCAGAGAGGTGGCGCCCACCGCGCCTTGAGCTTCTGCTGTACGAACCGCGTCCGGACTGCGGTCGTATGCCACAACCTGGTGTCCACCTTGGAGCAGCCTGACCACCATGTTGCCGCCCATCCGGCCGAGACCGATCATCGCTATCTGCATGGCGGCTCCTTAGCCTGAACCCACGACGTGCAGGGTTTAGCCTGCACGCGTGAGCATTTCTTGGCGCTTGGCCGTGATAGTATCGATGAGGTCGCGGAACGACTTGGCAAACGAGTCTACGCCATCGTCCTGCAGCTTTTGGGTCACTTGCGCCATATCAATGCCGATATCAGCGAGAGCCTGCATGGTTTTTCGTGCGCCTTCGACATCCTCGACGAGGGAGTCGCGCACCTTACCATGATCGAGGAAGTCATTAATCGTGGCGGGCGGCATCGTGTCGACCGTGTCAGGACCAATCAACTCTTCGACGTACATGACGTCACGGTAGGCGGGATTTTTCGTGCTCGTGCTCGCCCAGAGCGGTCGTTGACGTCGCGCGCCCTTTGCCGCAAGCGCCTCCCAACGAGGGCCTGTAAAGACTTGCAGAAAAACGTCAGCATAGGCAAGCTTCGCATTGGCGATCGCCGCCCTGCCCTTCAACTCCTGGTATTTCGCGGCGTTAGCAGGGTCCTCTTTCGCCTTCTGATCGAGTAAGGCGTCTACGGCAGAGTCAACCCGGCTAACGAAGAAGGAGGCAACCGACGCGACGTTCCGGAGCGGCTGCCCGCTCTTGTCCAGCTGCTCGAGGCCGTCGACATATGCCTCAGCAACTGCTCGGTAGCTCTCGAGGGAGAACAACAGGGTGACGTTGACATTCACGCCTTCCCCTATCAAGGTTCGGAACGCAGGTACTCCATTGGGCGTGCCGGGCACTTTGATCATGATATTAGGCGCGTTCAGGAAGCGGAAGAACCGCTTACCGTCGTTTACGGTTTTCTCGGTGTCATGGGCAAGTTCAGGTGACACCTCGATGCTCACGAATCCGTCGCCGCCGTCCGTGCGGTCGTAGACCTGGCGAAGGATGCGGGCAGCGTTGGATATATCGTCGAGCACCAATCCTTCGTAGATCTCGTCAAGAGTCTTACCCTCGCGCACCATCGTGCGTAGCGCTTCGTCGTACTCACCGCCCGCGCTTATCGCCTTCTGGAAAATCGTCGGGTTGGATGTCAGTCCGACAATGCCAAGGTCAATGAGGCGCTGGAGCTCTCCGCTCGTCAACATGCCCCGGGTGATATTGTCGATCCATGGGCTTTGCCCGTGCTCGTACAACTCCTGTAAAGTGTTTGCTGCCATCGTTTTGCCTCCTACTTTCTGACCAGTGCACGTGCTCGCGCTGCTACGTTTTCAACGGTAAAACCGAACTCTTGAAACAACACAGGCGCTGGGGCCGACGCACCGAAGTGATCGAGACCAACTATATCGCCATCGAGCCCAACAAACCGATACCACGGCTCCGTGGCCGCGGCTTCGCAGGCGAGGCGACTTCGCACATCCGGCGGTAGAACCTCGTCTTGATACGCTTTCTCCTGGCTCAGGAACAGCTCCTGGCACGGCATACTCACCACGCGTGTGGCAATTCCCTCGCCCTGCAAGATTTTTCGGGCGCCGACGAGTAACTGCACTTCTGACCCGGACCCCATGAGTATGACGTCGGGCCGGTCTTTTCCCTGCTCGCGCGCCAGAACGTAGGCGCCCTTCAAGGTGTCCTTCGCCGGTTGCCCTTCGC
>JAQBPC010000225.1 GCA_028287725.1 Chloroflexota bacterium
ATATGTATCGCGGCTGGCGCGGTCGACAGGAAGATTGGCACCATTGGTGATTGGCAAAACAAGACGTAGCACGGTTGCCCGCGGCCTCTGTCTGTTCTTAAGTACCTGGATAGTGCTGAGCAGCTGCGTGGCGGCTCAACTCAATGCCGCCGTGGCGGCTTCGCGGCCGGCCACTGCGCCGACTACGTTTGCCGGCTGGGCAATGGATGCCTATCCCGGCGATAGCATGGCGACACTCCAGGCCGAGATGCGGAAACAGATCTCCGCCGGCGCTAACGTCATATGGCTTGGCCACAACAATCCAGGCGAGGTGGATCAGACGAAGGGTGAGCCGGGGCTTTCGTACGCGGTGTGGCAAGCGTTAGGCGATGCCGCTTCGCCGCGTCATGCGGACGCCCAGGCCATCGTGCAGGCCGTACACCGCGCGCTGGAGGCCGCGAAGTCGCTTGGCGTACGCGTGGTATTGCCGGTCGGCTACCAGATTCAGATGGGGAAGGCCTGGAACGCGGCCCACCCCAACGACCTGAGAATCGATGGAGGCGGCAAGGTGTACTGGAACGGTGGCAACGCAGCCTCGTTCTATTCGCCGACTTACCGACACGACATTATTGCCTACTACAAGTGGGTCGATACAAACTTCATCCGGCCCTTTAGCGACACCATCCAGATGGTGAACATCGCGGACGAACCGTCGGACGGCGATTACACGACGTGGGCAAACCAGGCCTTTCGCGCGCAATACGGCTACGGCATGGATCAGCTGGGCAAGAATCCATCGCGATTGACGGCCCTCGGCCGGTTCCAGGCCGAATACATTGCCAACTACGCAGCCTGGAGCGCCACCCAATGGCTGCAGATCGACCCGACGGTGAAAGTTACCCTCTCCTTTGACGGCGGTTACGGTCGTTACAAGCACGAAGGCCCGGACCTCGAGGCGATCTTTCGCAACGCGCCAAGCAATTTTGTGGTTACCTTCGACGCATATCCGCGCGATGGACTGTACAGTACGCCCATGCGTCCGGGCGACCTGCCCGCCCTTTTCGCGCTGATCCGCACGCTTGGCCACTACTCCGCCGTCTACCACCGGCCGCTTTGGCTATGGTCCACGGCAAACAGCTGGGGCCTGAACGGCGCCAGCGCCGACCCTGGCAATATCGCTGACGCGGTAGCGAACGGCATCTACCTGGCGCAGTTGGTCAATGAGTCCGGCGGCACGCTGGAAGGGATCGCCGTCTGGAACTACAACATCAAGGGCCAGGGGCTCTTCAACGACACGCACAGCTACTATTACGACCCCAATCAGATGTTCGCGCGCGTCTCCGCCAGCTTCCCACTCTTGCGGTCGATCATGGCGGCTCCGCCTCTGCAGCCGGATGCGATTATCCTCGCGCCGAACGCCCACGATTTGCTGGTTGGCGGCCAGATCCGCGCCATGCGGGCACTCGACAGCTACGACTGGACCTCGCTGGTTGCGCTGGCGCGCGACGACGTGAGCGCTCCGGTGCTGTCGCACCTGGACGGCGAGAATCTTGCGAACGTCCGTACGGCAATCGTGCTCGACCGCAACGCCTCCGACCTGACCACGGCCGACCGGACTGCGCTTATCCGTTTGCTGAGCGACGGGGGATCGGTAATCGCCGCGTCTTCCGTGGCCCGAGAACTATCCCCGGCCGCAGCCGCGTCGCACGTCGTGGCGGCGGGCGGGACGCCGGCAATGAGTATACGCCGCTATGCTCTGGCGCACGGCACGTTGCTGGCGGTCGCCGGCGCACCGGTGGAGCAGATCTTCACCGACGCGAATCAGGCATGGGCGAGCAGCATGACGAAAACCGTGCTGCACCGGCCGGTGCAAACTGGCGGTTATCTCCTGAACGCGGGCGGCGTCACCCTGCTCTACAGCGGGCAAGCCACGCCCGGCGCCTCGCTTATGGTTAGCCTGCCGCTCTCCACTGCTCAAGGCGCCCTCACCGTCTACAACACCAGCGGCGCCGCTACGCGAACAATGCCGCTCAATGGCCGAACCGGCGCGCTGCGCGTCTACGTCGCGCGACGGAGCTACGCGCTAGCAGCACCTGCCAAGCCGTGAAATGCCGGCGAGCGGAGCAATGTCACCGCTCGTGGGTGTCTCCCGGCCCGTGCTAAGTACGTGGCCAAATCTGGAAACCACGCCGTTTACGGCGTGGAGCCTCACAGTCCTCGCCAAGCCGGGGCCTTCAGGCCGCTCGTGTTTAAGGCGAATCGTCCCATTCCGCCAAGGCGCGGCTACCATCGTGGTCCCGTTCAAATCCATGGAGGAATACCGTGACCGGCCATGCCGAACCTGACCACCGCGCATACCTCGAGCGCAGCCTGGGCGCGCACGCAGCCTACACGCTCCATTATCACCTGGTCTGGAGCGTGAAGGCACGGCACCGCGTGCTGCTCAGTCCGGTTGCTACGGCGCTGCGGGCGGATCTGCTTCGCACCGCGGACTCGATCGGCGTCACCATTCTGGCGCTGCATGTCGAGCCTGAACGCGTGCATCTGTTGGTGAGCCTACGCCCAGATATAGCTCTGGCCACGGTGGTGGGGCGGATGAAGGGGGCCAGCGCACGGCGGCTGCGCGAAACATTCCCCTCCGTCCGAGCGGTCGATGAGCGTGCCTGCTGGAGCAACGGCTATTTCGCGCGGACCTTGGGCGATATTACCATTGCGCAAGCGAAGGCCTATTTGGACCGCCAGCGCGAGCATCATGGGTGACACGGGCAAGCGTGGATTCGGGTTCACAGGCGAGGACGGGGCGACCGACCGGCACTGTGTTGTGCGCTGTTTTGACCGGTATCGGAGGATCCGCGGCGAAGAACGCGGGCTGAAGCCCGAAGCTTGGCGAGGACTGTGAGGCTCCACGGCCTGAAGACCGTGGTTTCCAGCGTTTGCCCACCGAACGGCCGTAACTTCCAGATCTCATCGGCTACCTACATATGACTTCGTCCCGCGCGCCTGTTCAGCCGCAATCCAGCTGATGACGATTGGATTGGCGCCAAGCCTGCGAGCCGTGTTCAAAGCCTGGCGCGACGCCGCAATATTGCCGAGCTGCAGGTCATCCCAGGCCAGAGCTAACTCGAAGTTTCGCGGCGAGCCGTAACCCGTGAGGTCACGCACTTTGCCGGACAACAAGCCGCGCACGCGCGCGAGGTCGGATGCAAACGCCCGTTTGCGATCCCAGCCCGCCGCGGCAAGGACTCGGTCGAGCAGTTGCTGCTTGCCGGGCGGATACAGCAGCATGAAGCGGCGGTTGGTGCTCTTCCAAATGGCGTCGAAGGAGCTGTAATCGATCTGATGATTCTGGCCGAGATATGGGTCGCTGGAGAGGAAGATGCCTGCCCCATTATCGTACGCCTGGATCGGCCGATAGTGGCCCACATGATCGGCCGGGCTCACATACTGGCTGACGATTATGGGGAAGCCGTTGGTCACCAACAGCTTTACGAGTCGCTCGCTCCCAGCTATGCCGAGCATGGCGCGGAGGCCCAGGCCACGGGCGTAGGCGGGTACGGCATATGGCGCCATGCCACGTGGATTTCCGTCCGCACGCAATACTGCCTGCACGTCCGCCTGAGTACGGCTAATTCCCCAGTAGGCCAGCACTTCGGCGACCGAGGCTGGGCCACAATTATTCCAGGTTTGAGGAATGTTCACGAGCGGACCAAGCTGCCCGCTTGCGCGCGCAGGCGCAACGTGAACGGAAGTCTGGCTGCTTTGGGCGGCTGATGCCGCGGTCGGTACGGCAGCGCCCGCCGTGCAGCACAGCAGCATCAAGCCGGTGAACGACCTGCGGAGAGAGGGTAAACACGTGTTCATGATGCGTGCCAATCCAAGCTGGAAGCTCATTCAGACCGATGCTGGTCAGATTTGCGAGGCGATAGTGGCAGCATAGCATACGTGATGAGAGTGGGCGTTTTGTATACTGAGTCCGTGCCAATGCCCCCACGCGTCTCGAGAGCGTTGTCAGCAGGCGCATACCATGTAGCATTCCTTGCAGCTTGCACATTCCCTGACCGCGCTTTTCCGCGGTACCTATACCAACGGAGGTAGTCATGCGCATCGGCATAGTCGGCGCAGGCACGATGGCCGAGGCCATTATCAAAGGCTTGCTCGGGAAGGAGTTGTGCGGACCGGACAAGCTGGTCGCCAGCGCGCCACGCGAGGAGCGCCGCACCTTCCTGCAATACGAATATGGAATCCGCACAGTCCAGTCGAACCTTGAGGCGGTCGCGGGCGCCTCGACGGTGATTCTATGCGTCAAACCCCAAACGGTCCCCACGGTGCTGAAGGAGCTGAAGGACGTGCTCCAAGAGGGGCAGGTCCTGGTCTCCGTGGCGGCTGGCGTCTCGATGAGCACGCTCGAGCAGGGTTCGGCACATCATGCGATCATCAGGGCTATGCCGAATATGCCTTGCCTGGTTGGTGAAGGCATGACGGTCTGGGCCACGAACGAGGGAGTGACGGAGCCACAGATCGACGAGACGCGGGCGATCTTCGGTGCGCTAGGCAGGCAGATGCAGGTATCCAACGAGTCATTCCTCAACATGGCTACCAGCATAAGCGGCTGCGGCCCTGCCTACCTGTTCCTCCTGATGGAGGCAATGACCGACGCCGGAGTGCAGATCGGCTTACCGCGCTACATGGCGCATGAGCTGGTAGTGCAGACAGTGCTTGGCGCCGCGCGGCTAGCACAGGAATCCGATCGGCACCCAGCCGCGCTGAAGAATGAGGTGACGTCGCCCGGAGGCACGGCCGCGCAGGCGCTCTATCACCTGGAAAAGGGTGGGCTGAGATCCACGCTGGCCGAGGCCGTGCTTGCAGCCTATCATCGGGCCCAATCGCTCGGAAAGGCCGAGGGCGATCCGCGCTAAATCGTTACTCGATTGGCGCCACTTCCGCACCTTGTCGCCTGCCGGCGGCATAGTCGCGCGACGCGCTTTTGAGAATCGAGAGGCCCAGCGTGGCGCATCGCGGACGGACATTCACGACCTCCCGGCCCAGCACCTCAATCAGCTCTTCATAGCTCATGGCTTCGACCTCGTCGAGCGTTTTACCCTGCGCGAGCTCGGTAAGCATCGAGGCGGAGGCCTGGCTTATCGTACAGCCTTCACCTTCGAAGCTGAGGGATTCGATATGGCCACTGTCGTCGAGCTTGGCATACATGGTCACCAGGTCGCCACAGCCTGGGTTTCCGCCCGACGCCTGGATCTGCGCATCCGGAAGCGGACCGCGATTGCGCGGGTTTTCGTAGTAATCGAGCAGGTTTTCAACGTAGGCTTCACGGTCCACACCAGTACCTCCGGTGTTTATGCATTCCAGCGCAGGCGAGGACATTCGCGCGCGGGCTGTATAACAGTGTCAGTGGTGAACGTCTCGCTCTTTCACGAACGGTCACCATCCGGAGCGATACACAACAGCACGCGCCGGATGCTTTCTCTCCAGTGTATCAGGCAGGTGGGAGCTTGAAGAACGGCGCCACCATCACGCGATGCCGGACGCCCATGATGCAGGGCGTCGACTGTAATCCGCTCACAACCTAACGTGACTGTATCGACGTGGCGCCTTGACGCGCCACGCTAACGGAAAGGAAGACATGCCGGTGTTGTTACGCTGGTGCGCGGCGGGTGTGCGTAGCGGCTTGCTCAGCCTCCTAGTCGCAATCTTGGCGCTGGGTGTTCACGCTGGGTCCACTGCGGGAGCCCGCCCCTCCCTCCTTACATACACGAGCACGTTGTACCTTTATTCGCTCAGCTATCCTGCCACCTGGAAGCTCGACACACATGTCAACTCCGCTGCCGTGCTAGGCAAGGCCGAGGCCGCTATCTCGCCTGCGGCGCTACGGCTGATGGCTCCCGATGGGGAGGCAGTGATAACGGTACTTGTGAAACAGGGACCTACCACCACGGCTGCGATCAAGGCGGAGGAGGCTGTGCTGCTCCGCGAGCATGCCACGCTCGTTGGCAAGATCAGTTTTGACACGCGGACCATACGTGGTCTCGTGTTTTGCTCCGCCGACGCCACGGAAAACGTGTCGAACAAGGGTCAAGTGGAGCGCGTCATCTTTGCCACGAGCCACGGGCACTTCACCTACTACTTCGCCGGGGAGCTAATGCTCAAGCAGAAGGACTCAACCGTCCGCGGGAACGAGTTGGTCAGCATTTTCAATAGCATACGGCTGACTCAATAAAATGCCTGAAACGTGGTGCAGGCGTCTTCTGGCTCCTTTAGGCGTCGTGTGGTACGGTGAACTGCGAATCTTCAAAACGCTCTGCCCTTCTACGGGGCGCCTGGCCAGGAGCTCCGGATGCAGCAGGATATAGCTCAACCCAGCCCTCGGTACAGCGGTTTCGGTCTCCTGGGCGGCTGGTGGGCTACACTGCCGCGGGAGAGTCTGCTTGGCCTGGTCATGATAGGCCTCGCCTGGGCGGTCTCCTGGGGCCAGGTTCACCCGCTCGCACAATTCTACTTTTTCCCAATCTGGCTTGGTTACATCTTGTTGGTCGACGGCGTGGTGCTCGCGCGGCGAGGCACCTCCCTGATCGAGCAAGGCACCAGACAGTTCGTGGCGCTCTTCGTTATTTCCGCCGTATTCTGGTGGATCTTCGAAGCGATGAACATTCCCGTGCAGAATTGGCGTTACCTGGGCATAAGCCAGTACACGACGCTTGAGTACACCATCTTTGCCACCCTGCCCTTCAGCACCGTGTTACCAGCCGTACTGGAGACGGCGACGCTGATTGGCTCGTTCCTTTCGCCCAATCGGTACATGCCGCTTGCCAAGGTCGAGCCGCCATCGCGGCGCTTGTGGTTGCTCATGGCGCTTGGTGTCGCGGCGGCGATCGCGCCGTGGATCTGGCCGAACCAGATGTACCCGTTTATCTGGTCTTCGTTAATCCTGCTTCTTGAGCCAATCAACTGGATGGCCGGCAGACCGTCGACGTTCCGTCTCCTGAGGGCGGGCGACGTAACGCTGCTGCTGACATTGTTTGTCAGTGGCATCACCTGTGGGTTCCTCTGGGAAATGTGGAATTTCTATTCATACCCGAAGTGGATCTACGTGCTGCCCGGCGTCACGGCGCCGAAGCTCTTCGAGATGCCGCTCCCCGGATACATGGGTTACTTTCCCTTCGCCATAGAGCTCTATGCCATGTACAATCTGGTGCTGTTATTGACAGGTCGAAGCAGCAACTTTGAACGTGTGATGCAGATTCCCAGGCAGGTTCATCGCCGCACCGGCCGACATTCCTGAACTTCTGGTGTACAAAGGGATTTCACATCAGATAGGTCAGGGTGTTACAATTGGCGAGCATGGAAGAGCACACGGCCCGGTGGGCCATGACACCTTGCGGTAATTTTTCCACTCGCCGCGGGTGGTCTGCCGGGCCAGGATAAGCGAAGAGCAGTCTAACCCATGCCAACCCCCATCGTTCTCGCTTCCAGTTCACCGCGCCGCCATGCCTTGCTGCGCTATCTTGGCGTGCCGTTCTCCATCGACCCCAGCACAATTGACGAGACTCCAACCCCCGGCGCGCTGCCGATCGAGGTGGCACTCAGTCTCGCGGAGCGGAAGGCCAATGATGTCGCGCAGCGCCACCCAAACGCCGTGGTGATTGGCGCGGACACGCTGGTAGACCTCGATGGCCGAATCCTGAACAAGCCGATCGACGCGGAAGACGCGCGACGCATGCTGCGAGAGCTCACCGGCAATACTCACCAGGTGCATAGCGGTATCGCGGTCTGGCGCAACGGACGCACGCTGAGCCGGGTAGTCTCCAGCACCGTGAACATGCGGCCGGCGTCCGAGGAAACGATCGCCGCCTATGTAGCCGGGGGCGAGCCCCTGGACAAAGCGGGCGCCTATGCCGCGCAAGGCGAGGGGGCAGCGCTGATTACCGGCGTTGAGGGATCGTACCTGGCGGTTGTCGGACTTCCGTTACTGGTGCTCCGGGAGTTGCTGCTAGACGCAGGAGTCGACACCAATGCGGATCTGGCCGTCCTTGAGCGCCTTGAGCGAGGTGAGCTGGATTCTTAACTTTCTCCTGCCGCAACGCCCGTGACCCTGCCGTGGATCACCGGTGGGTAGTGCTGCCAATCCCCTGGCCCATGCCGGCAGCCAGCCACAGACCGGCGACGTCAAGGCATGGACTGCGGAAGCTGGATGGGCGGTCCTCCTGGTTGCTGCGTTCGCCGGGTACTACCTTGCTCCCGGCTTGCCTTTGAGTGTTGGTTTCCTCGCCATCTGCGCAATCCTCTGCTATCTCCAACTGCCCTTCGCCGTGAGCCTTGTCCCGCTCGCCATGCCCTTTTTCATGCTCCCCAAGCACTTGGGCCATCCCCACCCGGAGTTTTCGTTAGGCGAGACCGCAATCGTGCTCTGCGTCGTCGTGGGC
>JAQBPC010000254.1 GCA_028287725.1 Chloroflexota bacterium
CTTCTCCAGGGCGCCGGCCAGCAAGCCACCTGCTAACGGGCTATAGGGGATCAGACCGAGTCCGTACTCCTGGCAAGCAGGAATTACTTCAAGCTCTGGTGTCCGCACGTTGAGATTGCATCTGGTCTGTTCGGAGACCAGCCCCAGCAAATGCCGGCTCTTGGCGATCTCATTGGCCCTGGCTATATGCCAGCCGGCGAAGTTTGAGCTGCCAATATAGATCACCTTGCCTTGCTGCACCAGCAACTCCATCGCCTGCCAGATTTCCTCCCAAGGCGTTTCGCGATCGATATGGTGCATCTGGTATATGTCGATATAGTCCGTCTTCAGGCGCCTCAGGCTGTCGTCACAGGAGCGCCGAATGCTCAACGCCGAGAGGCGACTCTCGTTCGGCCAGTCACCCATCTCGCCATACACCTTGGTAGCGATGACCGTTCGTTCGCGCCGGCCGCCGCCCTGTGCAAACCAGCGACCAATAATCTGCTCGGTAACGCCCTCGCCCTTTTGCCAGCCGTACACGTTGGCGGTGTCGAAAAAGTTGATCCCGAGCTCATGCGCGCGATCCATAATCGCAAAGCTGTCGGACTCGCTCGTCAACGGGCCAAAGTTCATGGTGCCGAGGCACAGCCGGCTTACCTTCAGACCCGTGCGTCCCAGATGCGTGTACTGCATCGAAGTTCCCAACTGCTCGTTATTTGTCTCAAAACACACAATTTAACGTATCACGAGGCGGGATAGTACATGCGGTGCGAAAGTGGCGCTCTCATTGATAGACTGGAATTAGGCCAGCCTACCACGGCTCTGGCATACTCGGACCAACGGCAAGCGGGCCGGCACTTAGTTGCGATCCACGTCCGGCGGTCGCCTCCAACATTATCGCGGTCCGCCGGCCATAAACAGGAGGTGCGGATGGGACTGTATGTCGGGTCAACCGTCATCAATACCGCCGACGTTGAGAGGGCTATTGCCTTCTGGACTGCCGCGTTGGGCTACATAGTGCGTAGCTCGGATGCCACGTTCGCGGTGCTGACCGACCCCGCTCGCAGGTGGTCGAACGTCTCCCTCCAGCTCTCGGAAGAGCCGAAGAGGGGCCTCAACCGCCTCCACCTCGACCTCTACGCCACGGACCGGGAAGCTGAGGTGGCGCGCCTGGAGGCGCTAGGTGCGACTCGCGTGCCGTGGGAGTATAAGGAAGGTCACGACCATATCGTAATGGCCGACTTCGACGGCAACGAGTTCTGCGTCATACAGAGCCCTTACACGCAGGGTTAACTCCAAGAGCCACTACCAAACCTGGCTTCAGACCGTAGCAATTGCGGTCACAGCGCACGACTGTTGCACGCCCGAACCACCCTATACTGCTGTGCCGACGGTGCCGATCGAGAACGTTCATGGTTTGTTAAGCGTTTGTAGTGTAGGATACAGATAGTACGGATGGGTCTGGCTACACCGAGTTCCCTCAGCTCAGTGTTCCATTCTCTCTAGGCGTTAGAGCCTAGTTCGTGGTGTGCTCCGCCTCCGGCCTCCTGGAGCACTTCCCGCGATCCGTGACAATAGTTCCATTTGCGTTACCCGGTGCACAACCGATGGCGTTGGCGATTTCCGCCTAACGGCGCCAAAAGTTGACGCAACAGTCGTGGTAGGGTCATGCATTTGGACAACCATGGAGCTAGAAGGATAACCATGCTAAAGCAATCATCACGTCTCATACGGCTGGGGCTGTTTCTCAGCCTTCTGTTGCTGCCGCTAGCAGCGTTCGGCGGCCCCTCGCTGCGCGCTTACGCGGCCCACGGCGCACTCAAAGTCGATAGCCGTCAAGCCGCTCTGACTGACGGTTCGCTCATTCGTGACAGTGCGAACGGTCGCGTCTATTTGATCTGGGCCGGCGTTCGTCACTGGATCACCAACGAGGCCACGCTTCACGCGCTGGGCTTCAACGACAGCGTTCCAGTCAATCACACCGACGCATTCGTCGCCGCCATCCCGGCGGGCGGGGATCTTTCGCTACGGATGGTCGGCAACGTTGTCTTCCCGCTTTCGCCAATCAGCAGCGGCAGCGCCACGCTGCGGCTCCCAGCCCCCTCGGGCGTGCCAGGAGCAACGTTCCAGATCAGCGGCTCTACTTTCAGCCACAACGAATCAGTACAGGTAACGGTGGCTGGCTCCACGCAAACCGTCACGACCGACGGTTCGGGTAATTTCAGCACCCATGCAACCGTTCCTAATTCTGTCTCGCCCGGAACCGTGCTCGATGTCACTGCCCTGGGCACGACAAGCCATGTCTTCCAGGTCGAGCCCTTTAACGTCATCGCGGTGGCTGCCCCGGCCACGGTCGCATCGCAGACCGCAACCGCCACACAGGGCGCCACGGTGCTGCTCAACGGCTCTGGCTTCGCGCCCGGCGAGCAGGTGAATCTGCTCCTGGCCCAGGGCGCCAGCGTGCTGACTGTTACTGCCAATGGCAGTGGTAATCTCACCAGCGCCGCACTACCGGTTCCGTCCTCATTGAGCGCGGGCCAGCATACCCTGATCGCCTACGGCGTGACCAGCAAGCGGCTGGCCAATAACACCGTGCAAATCGTCAAGGCGGTAGTCGGCCCGGCCACGATCAAGC
>JAQBPC010000271.1 GCA_028287725.1 Chloroflexota bacterium
CCATCGGCTGTCGTAATCGCGTAGCGCCACCACGTCGCCGAGGCGCAGCCGGTCTAGGCCGTGCTGGCGGACGGACTCCTCGTGATCTGTTTGAATGCAAACGGCGCCGCTTTCGCTGAGCAGGCCCAGGCCGGCGCCTAGCAGCAGGGCTGGCACCTCAGCCGCAACCGGCACGCGTAGGGTATCGCCGGCCTCCTGCGTCTCGAGCGCGTCGAGCAAGCGGGGCGAAAGGCTCTTGAGCTGAATATCTGGAAAGCTGTTCAACGTTAGTCCGCGTCCGTGGGCGCGAACCAGCACGCGGTCCTCGATTGCCATTTTCACGAGAGTCTCTCGGGGGAAATCGACGATGACGTGATCGGCGAATCGCCCGCTCTTCCCGGTCACGATCCCTTTCGCGCCTGCCGCCCGGCCGGTAACGACCACGGCCTCGTTGCCGATGCAAGCGAGCACGTTCAGGGCATGATTCGGCCCTTCTTGCGGGTGCTGTATGCTGGCCCCGGGCTGCACCATGTCCGCCAGCCAATTGAACGCGCTGTCCCCAACGCGCACGTTGTAGACAATGCCACCGGGACCCGGCAGCAAGTCGGGCAGACCGTCGGCGCCGATGAGATAGGGTGACGCCGGCAAGTTCGGGTAGTGTGGCGACGATACATTTCCCTGGACGGCGACGGTCAGCACCTGGGATCGATTATCACTTGGCATGCAAGCTACTCCTTTTCCGGCTCGGCAGCGGCTGGCGGCGTACGTTAGCCGTAAATGGCATATGAGCTTCGCGGCAGTGGGGCCGCCACGTCCGACCGGTCGCGGATGCCCAGGCGCCAGGCAATATTCGCCTCCGGATCGATGGTTGGCACAATATCCGGACCCCTGCTGGTCAGCAGATCGAGCACGCCCGGGCCATGCCCGGTCCAGGCGGAGTCTCCATGAATGATCAGGCCAATGGTCACGGCGCCGGCGTAATAACCCCGCCCCCAGCTGTGATCCTGATCGTGAACCGCGACGATGTCGCCAAGGCGAAGCTTGTGGAGCCCGTAACGTTCCATCTCTTCACGATCGTTGGACATGAAGTCCTGGTCCACATAATCAGCCATCAATTCCGCGCCCGAGCCCATCAGGTGCGACGGAATCTCGGCCACAACCGGCACGGCAAGCTTGCCGTCCGACCGCGTAGACAGCTGGAGTGCGTCGAGAAGTGACGGACTGCACTTGTGCAATCGCACCGATGGATGATCCAGCAGGCGCAGCCCGCTTCCCAGAGCGTGTATCTGGATCCGATCACCGATCGCCAGCAGATCAAGCACGTCCGGCTCGAAGTCCACCAGGACATGCGCGTGCTCGCCGGTCACTCTACCGACCGAGCCGGTCGCGCTGCCCGAGGTTACGACAGCCTGGTTACCCATGCATGCCAGGTAGTGCAGCGCGTGCTCCGGCCCATCGAGCTTATTTCGAATGGAGACACCCGGTTCAAGATGGTCGGCTTCCCAACCGAACGCGGGATCGCCGACACGAGTTGAGTAGCAGATCCCTGCCATGCCAAGGGTGACGGTCGATCTGCCTTCCGAGGTTGCCCGATATTGGTTGTACGTGCCTGTAGGCGCCCATACCTCGCCGTACACCGAAACTTCTACCAGTTGTGCCGCGTTCGTTCTCATCGTGTCCTTCCCTCGATCAGGCCAGCAGATGGAGCGGGGTTTCGCCGCGCGCCGCGCGTACGATGTTCTCCAGCACGTCGGTCATCTGTTTCAGACGTCCCCCGCCCGTACCTCCGCCGATGTGCGGCGTGAGGATGACATTATCCAGGGTCAGGAGCGGATTGTTGTAGGGAACCGGCTCTTCCACAAACACGTCAAGCCCTGCGCCGGCGATGCGGCGCCGACTGAGTGCGTCATACAGCGCGGCCTCGTCGACCAACCCGCCGCGCGCGATATTCACGAGATAGGCGGATGGCTTCATCAACGAGAGCTCTTGGGCCCCGATTATACGCTCGGTCTCCGCGGTGTGCGGCGCGCTGAGCAGGACGACATCGGATTCGCGCAGGATCGTCTCGCGGTCCGCCCATGCCACGCCAAAGCGCGCCTCGATTTCCGGCTGCAGGGCGGTGCGCTTGTTGTAGAGCACCCGCATGCCAAAGGCCCGCGCGCGCACCGAGACCTCCGTTCCGATCTCTCCGTAGCCGATGATGCCCAATGTCGTGCCGTAGAGCTCCAGCAGATGCGGGAGCTTCATCCACTGGAAAGCTATCTGCTGCTGGCTCGTGCGCACCGGCGTGAGGCCAAGCTCTCGGTAAGCGCCTGTCGCGGTGTCCTGATGCGCCTCAATGAGCTGTTTGGAGAGTGCCATCATTAAGGTCATTGCATGCTCGGCAACGGCGATGCAGCCGCGCAGCGGCATTACCGCGACGCGCGTGCCGGCTTCTCGCGCGACGGTGAGATCGAGACCATCGTCGCGGCGGCCGTATTTCTGAATGAAGCGTAAGTTTGGCGCCTGAGCAAGAGTCGACGAATCTATCGGCCGGTACTGCGTGAGGAGTGCATCGGCGTCCGCCAGTAGCGGACGCAGCTCCTCTTCCGCGCTGGTGGCCGGCGCGACGATGCGGAAGCCGCTCTCCGGCAGCAAGCCCTGTGCGAACTCGACCGTTTCCGGCGGCTGCGGATCGATCCATACGATGCGATACTCGGTCACGACATCACTCCTTCATCGCCTTATCCGCTTCATTGCCAAGACAACGCTCCACCCGCCGCATCGCTTCGGCGAGCATGTCGTCGGGCTGGAGCAGGGTGATTCGCAGATACTGCACCCACTGTTCGCCGAAGCCTGTCCCGGGAAAGATTAACACGTGCGCCTCCTGCAACAACTTGGCCGAGAGATCGATCGAGTCCATCCCTGTAGATGAGGTATTGGCAAATACATAGAAGGCGCCGCGCGGCTCGCCGTATGTGAAACCCAGGCGATCGAGGCACTCCAGCATCATCGTTCGCCGGCGCGTATAGATTTGCTGAAACTCCGTCACCGCATCCTGCGGACCGCGCAGCGCGGCGAGTGCCGCCCACTGCGAGACAACCGGCGCACAGACGCTGCATAACGCTTTGCGGCGGCGTAATTCCCGCATGAAGGTGCTCGGACCAGCCGCGTAACCGATACGCCATCCGGTCATGGCATAGGTTTTGGAAAATCCATTCAGGGTGATGGTGCGTTGGGCCATGCCGGGTAGTGAGCCTATGCTCAGATGCTCCGCGCCGTCGTACAGGAATTTTTCATAGATCTCGTCCGAGATCACCAGGAGATCGTGACGAATGGCGAGGGCCGCTATGGCGCGTATGTGCGGCGGGGTAATCGTCCCCGCAGTGGGATTGCCTGGCGTTATAAGTAGGATCGCCTTTGTACGCGGCGTGATTCGTCGAGCCACCTCATCCGGATCCACGTCAAAGCCGTCGCGTTCGTGAGTCGGTACGGAAACCATCACGCCGCCGGCCATCTTAATGGCGACATCGTAGGAGGTGTAACGCGGATCCGGCACGATGATTTCATCGCCGGGCCCGAGGATCGTCTGCACGAGCAGGAAGAGCGCTTCTTGTCCGCCGCTGGTGACCACGACGCCATCTTTCGGATCGACGGTTACGCCGTTGTCACGGGCAAGCTTCTCCGCGATTGCACGGCGTAATTCCGGCAAGCCCGCCGGGTCGCTGATTTCCGCGACTCCGCGGTCGATGGCCTCCTTCGCCGCCGCGACAATGTGCGTCGGCGTGGCAAGGTCGGGGTCGCCGCGGCCAAGCTCGATGACGTCCGGGATCCGGCGCGCCATGTCCATCAGATCGTATCGACGGCGGGTGCCCTCGTCGCTTACCTTGCTCGCCTGCGCGGCGGAAATTGTGCTGGACACTATGACACCTCCGTCATTCGGCTCGACCCGTATAGCGGCCCGAGCCTGCCGACGGCTTCGCGAATCACCGGCGCCGGATGTGTGAGCCCAAGGCGTAACCAGGATGCGGTTGAGGGGCAGTACACGGCGCCCGACCCCAGCACAACATTGCTGTGGCGCGCCACCCAGCGCGCGAGATCGGCGCCCGTTCGTTGCAGTGCCCGCGCGTCGACCAGCACGTCCAGCCCTGCTGCCGGACGGATATGTGGAATACCCGCCTCCGTCAAGGCGGCGACCGCGCACGACCGCCGTTCAGCCGCTACCTGTAGCGCTTCGGCCACCGGCGCCTGCGAACCTTCGATCGCGGCAACCGCCGCATATTGTGAAACGGCGGGACTGCAGATGCTCAGCGCTTGCTTTAACTGCGTGATCGGGGCGAGAAGGCGGGCCGGGCCTGCCACGTAGCCGACCCGCCAGCCGTGCATGGCGTATGGATGCGAGAAGCCGTTGATGGTGACCGTGCGCTCGGCCATGCCTGGCAGTGAGGCGATACTGCGATGCACGGCGCCGTCGTACACGAACGGCTCAAGCGATTCGTCCGCAACCACGAGTAGATCGTGCGCGATGGCGAAGTCGGCGATCCGCTGTAAGTTTGCCTCATCGACCACTGTTCCCGCCGGGCTTGCCGGCGAGGCAAACACCAGCATGCGGGTTCGCTTGGTGACGCGGCGCGCCAGTCCTGCGACATCCAGCGCAAAGCCGTGCGCAGGATCGCCGGGAACTGCGAATACTCTGCCATGAGCTTGGCGCGCAAGGGCGGCATAGGCGGGATTGGCAGGTTGGGGAATCAACACGTGATCTCCTGGATTCAACAGTACGTGCAGCGTGATGAATAGCGCCTCCTGTGAGCCGCAGGTGATCAGCACCTCTCCGTCAGGCTTGACCATGATGCCGTTGGCGTGGGCGAGTTTTGCCGCTACCGCCTGCCGGAGCGAGTCGAGCCCCGGCCTGGTCGTGTAATGCGTGGCCCCCTCGTCGAGCGCGCGCTTCGCGGCCTCACGAACATGTGCCGGCGTCGCCAGACCCAGATCGGCGCCTGAGAGGTCAATGCGCGAGAAGTCCGTATGCATAGGTTCCCCGACGGGTATATGGCGGTCTGCCGGCGTGGCCATGATCAATATTTCTTCTCTCCCCGTCACCTGCGGCATGTCGGTTGTTGTCAGGGCCTATAGCTCGGTGGTCAGGCTCAATTCCTTGCCCAACTCGCACAACTCTGTGAACCGCTCCTGCTCAATGGGCACTCCGTGTGCGCGGCGGTCCTGCTCGCGGAGATATTCCAGCTCGCCGGGCAGATAGATAGGCTCGCCTTCGACTTTCAGGGGCGAGGTGCGGATCTGCTGGATGAAGGTGTCCATGCGACTTTTGAACTCCGCCGTCGGCAAGAAACGAGAGGGATCGATGGCGATGAAGAGATGCCCTACGTTCAGGGCTTTGGGATTGGTGAAGGCGCTAAGTCCGAATCCCGAGCCGGTCAACACTCCGGTCAAGGCATCTAACACCACCGACATCGCATACCCCTTGGGGCCGCCAAGGGGAAACAAGGTCCCCTGCATCCCCACCGCGGGATCATCGGTCAGCTGCCCATCGGGAGCCAGCGCCCAGTCCCAGGGGATGCGGCGGCCCTCACGCAGATACCACTCAATCATGCCTTTCCCGGATGTGCTGTTCGCCATATCCAGCACGACAGGCCATTCCTGACCGGCAGGCACGGCGACCGCCCAGGGATTGGTACCTACGATGGCCTTTGTGCCGCCCCAAGGGGCGATTTCCGGCGATGCGTTGCTGAAGGCGATACCTATGAAGTCGCGAGGGAGTGCGCGCATCGCATAATACGCGGCGATACCGAAGTGGGTGCTATGCCGGACGCCGACCGCGCCTATCCCCTGTGTAGCAGCCAGGTCCAGGGCAAGTGTCATGGCACGTGTGGACATCACGGCGCCGATTCCGTTGTGTGCGTCGGTGAGCGTGACTGCCTGGCCGGAGCTGACGATCTCCAGATCGACCCCGGGGAACATCTCGCCCCTCTTGATGCGTCCGTAATAGTCCGCCAGCCGCTGTACGCCCTGGCCTTGACCGGGGAGCGAGCGCAGCGCGCCTTGCAGCAGCACATCCGACCAGATTGCAATCTCCTCGGCGCTCAAACCCATGTGGCCGAGCGCTTCAAGGCAAAAGTGTTCAAGTCGCTCATATGGAACGAGGGTTGTCGGAACATCGCGCACCGCTGTACCCCTTTCGCGCGCCCTGCTCCCTGGTTCACAGGGCACAGTTGGGATGCGTCGACGATGACGGCACTAGTAGTCTTACGTACGTCCATACCGCGATGCGTGGTCCTGGAGCAGCAAGACATCATTTACGCAATGCTGCGAACACCGAGGTCGACCCTGAGTATCGTAACCTGTAGGCAGTATCGGCCAGCGGCGGCCAATATTGTTGCGGGCATCATTGCCCATTTCGGGCACCTCAGCTTCGGCGCACCGCAATAGATTGTGTACCAATGGTATACTATAACGCCAGAAGAGCGTCAAGACGCTTCGGGCCGAAAGCGCCATCAGCAGACGTGGCGAACGACGAATCGGGCATGCTGGGTTGAGCGTGCGCGCCTACCGAACATGCCGGCGCCCAATGCGAGCAGCGGGTATCGCGGCCCGCGAGAACACAGTCCAAATGCTGGAGATAATAAGCAAGTATGGAGAGTAAACCTTTGGGAGTTGCCTTGGCGGATGAAACCGCGCTACATGCGATGGCGCCTCAGCCGCCGCTCTGGGATGCGATATATCAACGCATAAAGTCCGACATCATCACCCTGACCCTGGCGCCTGGGCAGCCGCTCCGCGAAAGCCAGCTCGCCGCGCAGCAGGGTGTCAGCCGCACGCCGGTCCGTGAAGCGCTGCGTCGTCTCGCCTACGAGGGACTCGTGCAGATTATCGCGAACAGCGGAGCTATCGTATCCGAGGTGTCGCTGCGCGACTTTCTGGAGATCATTCGGGTGCGCGAGCTGCTTGAGCCGTACGTGGCAGGTGCGGCGATCGATGCGATTGGCGCCGGCAAGCTCGCCGAGCTGTCACGCGAGTTCCGCCGAATTCAGGGATTGCCTCGGGGCGAAGAAGCATACCGGGCTTTGAATGAAGCGGACAGCGCGCTGCACGCGGCCCTGCTTGACGCAGCGGGCAATCGCCAGATCCAGCTGATTATGGAAAACTTGAACGCCATGATCCATCGGTTTCGCTACTTCAGCGCGGCGCGCGTCTTCGACGACAGCATTGTGGAGCACCTAGCAATCATCGAGGCGCTGCAGGCCGGCGATCGCAAGGGCGCGGAAAACGCCATGCGCCGCCACATTACCCACCTGCGGGAAAACAGCCTCAAGATGCTCTAGCGGCGCGCCAGCCTTCGTGGCCCTGTCTTGACGTACCTCCGTCCAACGTATACGCTTGGTATACAATTTTGGTGTCCCTTGGAAGGATGTGGTACAGACATGGGCCAAGACGTACTTGTCATCACGGGGGGCACGATAGCGGCCGAGTACGGCACATTCAAGGCAGACCTGATCATTCGGGACGGGCGAATCGCCGGGATCGTCGACGATGCCCGCGATATCTCCGGCGAACGTCTTGATGCTTCAGGACTGGTCGTGTTCCCCGGCGGCGTGGATATGCACACCCATCTACGGGAGCCCTCGCGCATCGAGCGTGAGGGCTTCGCCCACGGCACCGCCTCCGCTGCCGCCGGTGGCATCAGCACCGTGGTCGACATGCCCCAAGCCGATCCGCTGGTGGCGGATGTGGCGAGCTTCCGCCAAAAGCGTGACGCCGCTTCACGATCGGCCGTAGTCGACTTCGGATTGCACGCCGCCGCGATCGGTCAAAGCATCGATCAGATGGCTGCCCTCAAAGCGGAAGGCGCGTTAGCGTTCAAGGCTTTCATGTGCGCGTCCAGCCCAGGCTACCCGCGCCTGAACGACGC
The DNA here is from genome assembly GCA_028287725.1 of Chloroflexota bacterium. GTDB lineage: Bacteria > Chloroflexota > UBA5177 > JANWHV01 > JANWHV01 > JANWHV01. The sequence continues at coordinate 7,883 of JAQBPC010000271.1, forward strand.
GGCGCTCGTGCATACCTTGCGCGCAGTGCGTGAATTGGACTCGACGCTGATCGTGCATGCGGAGAATGACGATCTGTTGCAGGACGGCCTGGCACAGATGGCCGCCGCGGGACGCATTGACCCACTCGCCCACGCCGAGTCAAGACCGCCGATTGTAGAAATAGAAGCCGTGCGGCGGGCGATCTACCTGGCCGGCGCAACCGGCGCACGGCTACACATCGCCCACGCGAGCACAGCCGCCACGGTACGGGCCGTCGCTCGCGCCCGCAAAGCCGGGCACAGCATCACCTGTGAAACTTGCCCGCAATATCTGGTGATGGATCTCGGCGACCTCCTGCGACTGGGTCCTTTCGCCCGTTGCGCACCTGCCCTGCGCGACCGCGCCGAGGTGGAAGCGCTCTGGGCGGTGATGGCGCAAGGTACGGTTGCCGCCATCTGTTCCGATCATTCGCCGTACACTCTTGCGGAAAAGCAGGCAGGCAACGAGGACATCTTCAAGGCGCCGCTCGGTCTAAACGTGATCCAGGTGATGCTCCCCAGCATCGTCGACGAGGGCATTCATCGGCGTGGGCTCTCGTATACCTGGTTCGCAAACCTTTCAGCCGCCGGTCCGGCGCGGTTGCTCGGCCTCTATCCCCAGAAAGGGAGTATTCGTGTGGGAGCCGACGCCGACCTGACGCTATGGGACATGGAGCAACAGTGGGAGGTGCGGCGAGAAGATCTGCTCAGCCGCCATCCCTGGACTCCGCTCGAAGGTCGTCGCTTGCAGGGACGTGTGATACGGACCATCGTACGCGGTCGATCCGTCTTCGCGGACGGCCGAATTCTCGTTGAACCCGGTACTGGGCAATTTCTTCGCGCGGCATCGTCACCGGCTATTGCGCCGGCGGTGTTGCCAGTGTGAGCGTGCCGGCGTCGCTGCCGAGAGTAGTCATATAGAACGATCGGGCTAGTAAAAGGGGCACAGAGCAACATGGTCAAGCGAATCAAGCACATGGCCGTCGCGGTGAAGGACGTGGATGCGGCATTGGCCAGCTACCAGCGGCGCCTGAGTGTGGGCGAGGCACGCCGCGTCGATTGGCCGAAGGGCCGCTCGCGCGAAGCACACTTCTCGATCGGCGAGGTGGAAATCCAGCTCTGCGAATCGATGGACCAGGACGGTCGGTTTGCCCAGCACATCCTCAAATACGGGGAAGGCGTGCAGCATATGTGCCTGGTGGTCGACGATATCGAGGCTGCAATCGCCGAAGCAACCGCGGATGGCGCCACGCTCAAGCCGTGCAGTGCCTGCAACATCACGGGTTCTCATGCGCATAGTGAAGGGTTCGTGGCATTCCTGGCGGGTCAGGCAGTCCCCGGCTTTGAGCTGGAGTTCATGCAGGTCTATACGGACGAGGATCGCCCGGCCCAATATGCAACAGGGGTCTGACACGCGGGATCTCAGCTGGCTCCAGGCGATCGCAGCCGCGGTTGAGCCGGAGCGCGTGCTGGCACGGCTGGACCAGTTGGGCGCGATAGGCGGCCAGCCCTCGGGCGGTGTAACGCGAATCGCTTTTACACAGGAAGAACGCGAGGCTACCGATCTCGTAGCCTCCTGGATGCGGGATGCAGGACTTACGGTTTCCTTTGATTCGTTCGGTAATATGTTCGGCGCCAGCGATGGAAACCAGCCAGGCGCCACCGTGAGCATGGCGGGGTCGCATCTGGATACCGTGCCGAATGGCGGCCGCTTCGACGGCGCACTCGGCGTGGTGGCCGCCGTAGAAGGCGTGCTGGCCATGCGATCGGCGGGCTTCACCGCCCCCAGGCCATTGGAGGTCGTCGTCTGGCGCTGCGAGGAGCCCGTGCGATTCTCGCAGGGTAAGGCCGGCAGCCTATTATTCTCAGGCCAGCTTACGCAGAGTGACCTCCGTCCAATCGAAGACCCGCCGCTGAACCTGAATGAAGCTCTTGCTCGTGACGGCGAACGACCGAGGCGGGCAGCCAATAGCGCAATCGCTACGTGCCTTGAGCTGCA
>JAQBPC010000283.1 GCA_028287725.1 Chloroflexota bacterium
CTGTCTTCAGCTCGCGTGTCTTACGAGCTAAGTCGCGGCCGGCAAATGGGTGCTGTTGCGCTCGTTCTGGCCTGACTTGGCCATCTCCGTGGCATCCTCCGCGATCGGCGCTCGCCCTGCGGGCAGCGATAACGGGGGACTCGTCCTCGAAATTCTCAGGCGTCTGCCTCTTCCGGCACCTTCAGTGGCTCACCCAGCGACACCTGTTGCGCAACGTCACCACGTACGGGGTCGCAGCCCGTCGGCAAATTGCAGCATTACAAGTCGGTGCAGGTAGTAAGCGGACGCTCTGGCCAGGAGGCGTTCGAGTAGTGAGTGCCTACCGGGCAGCCCTTTTGCGCACAACTTGCTTATATCCAGGCGGGCCGCAGAGACATGCGGGAAAGGTCCAACCGCCGCGGTTTACCATGCAACAGCCACGGGCTTACCATTTTGCCAGGCCGGTTGCGCTGTTGCGCCGCCCCATGCCTCGGCAAAGTTTTCTGCGGCCACCGTTCGACCTAATCCGCGCCGGTGTACTCGCTCAATCGAAACAGCATTGGCTGCATATTCCAATACCGCGGGCTGCAGGGTAAATGCGCCGCGGGTTCCCCGTTCCAGCAGCGAACGCCGTTGCAGCGCCTCTACCGCCTCCACGATGCCGCTCCGCGTCACACTTGGGCCCAGGTTGGCTACCAGCTCGACGAACCCTACCGGCTCGTGCTTCTCTGCCAGCCAGCCCACCACCGCTTGTTCCTGTGGCGAGAGACGTTCGACCTGCTCACCAAGCAACTGACGGATACTCCCATAGACTGCAGTCTCTTGCGCTAAGAAGGCCGCAATCTCGCCACCGAATACAAGGTCGATAGTTTCACTCACCATCTGCAGCGCCAATGGGTTGCCTGCGTAGCGCGACACCAGCGCTCGCCACGCCTCCGCGTCACCGGCCACACTTTTGCGCCCCAGCAGCGCCCGGCTTTCGTCGATGTTGAGCCCTTCCAGGCGCAGCGCTCGGACGGCCGTGTAGTCCTCTCGAAGGGGCCGCTCCCTGCTGGTCACTAGCACGCAGCCCTGGTGCGCACTCTCGCCTAGCCGCCGCAGTACCTCTCCGTAGCCCTCGTAGCCCAGGCGATATTGCACGCCAGGCACGCCAGGCTCCAAGACGGATTCCAGGTTGTCCAGCACCAGCAGGACGCGCCTGGAGCGCAGCAGCTCCAGCAGTAGACCAAGCCGTGCCTCTAAACCGATGGGCGGGCAGGTCTGAGTCGAGGAGAGCGCGGTGATGACCCCTCCCAGCCAGTCTTCGACGGCCGGGGCGTTGCGCAGGCTGCGCCAGTGTACTTTTGCGAACTCGGGCGCGAGGTCTCGGGCGAGACGGGCGGCCAGAGTGCTCTTACCGATGCCGCCTACTCCCAACAACAGCACCATGCGGCAACGTTCCTCGCTTATCCAGCTGGCGAGTGTGGCGAGCTCCTGAGCGCGCCCTTCGATTGCCGGCACGTTCGGCACGCCGTGCAACTGAGTCTGGTCGCCGCCCATCTCACTCACCCCCACCCTTGGTTGCCTGTCGTATAACACGCCTACACTATCGTGAGCTGCCCGATTTTCCAGTTACCGTATCCTGACCAGTCTGTTCGCCTATGTCCTGTGTCGGAACTTTATGCATCCTCGACTAGTAGGAGCGCAGTCTAAAGGAAGAGTTCTCGGACACGCCATTGCTGACTGGCTGGAGGGCTACGCTCCTTTAACATTATTGAGGGCGACCGTTGCGACCGGCGTTGCATGACGTGAACAGAGAGTAAACCCTTGGTAAACAGTCGGTAAACAGGCAGGGCACCGCGACCAGGACTGAGCGAGCGTGATCCTGGTCGAGGTCTTGCGAAGCCACCGGCGCCCCCCAATGACGATCGCTTAGCACAGCTCCTGCGTCCAACACTGATGAATGCCCGTGGCATGCTTCCCGCATCGTCTACCTAACGTTTACCCAGCGCAACCTATTCGTCTACCAACGCTGGCTACACTTCACGTAGCAGCCGTGGCAATCTGGCCTGGGTCCACATGTTCGGGCTGAAAGTCGAGAATGCCCCAGGCGGCGGACACTGCACTGAGCTCTTAAATGTGCAAGATCTTACTTTGAAGGAGCGTGTCAGGAGACTCAAAGCGATGGTCACACGCGCGTCACGACCCTCTACAGCCAGATCCTCCGCATGTCGAAATACACCACAGGAGAGATTTGAGACAGCATGAAAATCCTGGTGGTGGACGATGACCAGCCGATCCTCGACGCTCTCACTCTGGGCTTCCAACTTCAATGGCAGGACGCAAGGGTCCTAGTCGCTCGCGATGGTGATGCTGGGCTGCGCGCCTTCCACGAACACAGCCCTGACGTGGTTGTGCTCGACGTGGCCATGCCCGGCAAGAGTGGTTTCGAGGTCTTGCAGGAGATTCGTCGTACCTCCGACGTGCCGGTACTCATGCTGACCGCTAGGGGGGAGGAACTGGATCAGGTGCGCGGACTTGAGATGGGCGCCGACGACTACGTGATCAAACCGGTGCGTCATCTGGTACTACTGGCGCACATCAGGGCGGTGCTGAGGCGCTCCGAGTTACCCCCGCCGCTGGAGGCGCTGCCCGACTTTGTGGCCGGGGCGCTGGCGATTAATTTTCAGAGCCACCAGGTAACATTGCGGGGAGCGCCGGTCAAACTGACGCCGGTGGAATACAAGCTGTTGTACCACCTTGTGCGAAACGCAGGCCGGCTGATGCCGCACCAGGCGCTGCTCGAGCGGGTCTGGGGGGCGGACTACGGGGCGACTCCGGAGTACTTGAAGGTATTCATCAGCAGGCTGCGGGCCAAGATCGAGTCGGATGGGGGCTCTCGGTACATAGAAAATGAGCGAGGTCTGGGCTATCGTTTCGTGTCGCCGCCAGACGGTGCCGACAGGTCGGCAGGCGGCGCGCTCACATACGACGTGTAGTCAGCGCCTTGCGCACAATAGCTTCCTCAGATAATGTCCCGACGGTGTGCTTAAGGTATGTCTTGCGTTTGGTGGAAAATTGAAGTATCAGGGTGTAGGCTTGAGTAAGGGTCCCTGGTCCAGAAAGGTGTGGTGTGCGATGACCACGCCACGAGAAGCGACGACCGCCATCAGCAACGAAATCGATACGTTGTTTGCCGGGTTTGATGACTGGTGTCGCCACGGAACGGCCTACCGGCCGAAGGCCGGAGTGAGACCCGTTGCCGTCCACCTGGCATGGCGTGCGTAGAGGCAGGCACCGGCCAGGACGACAAGGGCACGTTAGTGAAGCATCTGCCGTTGGCGATCAATCCACACCATCGCGGCATAATCCTCTCGGGAGCACTACACATGAACGCTATTAGGACCGAAGATCAACTGCCCATCCCATTCGCAGGTGGCAACCTGGACCAATACCGCCACGTCTGCGCTTTCTTCGATAGC
>JAQBPC010000299.1 GCA_028287725.1 Chloroflexota bacterium
CAGCATGAATCCGCCACCATCGATACGTTCCTGGGCAAGGCGCCCGCCAAGGTCCCGTACGTCATCGGGATCGCCGGCAGCGTGGCTGTCGGGAAGAGCACGACGGCGCGTATTCTGCAGGCGCTCCTCGCGCGCTGGCCGAATCACCCCAGGGTAGACCTGGTCACCACGGACGGCTTTCTCCTGCCGAGCCGCGTCTTGGCCGCGCGGGGCCTCATGCAGCGCAAGGGCTTCCCCGAGAGCTACGACCTACGGGGCCTGGTACGGTTCCTCACCGAGGTCAAGGCCGGCGTGGAGACGGTGGCAGCCCCGAAGTATTCGCACGTGGCCTACGACATCGTTCCCGATGAGGTGCAGGTCGTCAGCCATCCGGATATCGTGATCGTCGAGGGACTCAATGTCTTGCAGACCTCAGGGGGTCCGGCCGGACGGGCGCCTCGCCTATTCGTCTCAGACTTCTTCGACTTCTCGATCTATGTCGATGCGGCCGAAGGGGACCTGGAGCGTTGGTATGTCGAGCGGTTCCTCGTGCTCCGCGACAGCGTATTTCAAGACAAGACGTCATACTTTCACCACTACGCGGACCTGACAACCGAGCAGGCCGTAGAAAAGGCCACGCAGATCTGGCGCGAAATCAACCGGGTCAACCTGCGCGCGAACATCCTGCCCACGCGCGAACGCGCGCACCTTATTTTGGAAAAAGGGCCAGATCACGTCGTTCGCAAGATGCTGCTGCGGAGGTTATGAAAGCCTCCGGCATATGCGCTGGACCTAGACGGATTCCTTGCATCCGCCGGACCACGCCATCCAGGTGAATGATCGGTACCAGGTGTGTGGCGATCGATGGTGGATCGGGCCTATCATAGGATCCCGGTTTCCTAAAGCCCCACGTCGGCGGCAGAAAGCGCACCGAATTAGCCGAAATTCGGGCAAATTGCGCCTTACAACCTGGATGCGTGGCTTGCCACACCCTGGTACTATTGGGCTATTCGTTTGGCGCGCTCGACCGGCCTAGGATAGACCTACGGAACCGTTTTTCCCGGCAACGCCAGGGATCATGTCCCTGCGTTCCCCTTTGCCGGAGCCGGCCCCAGCAGGAGAGCATGGAGATGATCGCCGAAGAACCCGCAAGCCGTGCAGTAGAAGTAGCATCCGAGAGCCCATGGTGCTATCTCGTCTCGCTGGGCGGTAGCCTATTCGCCTTGCCTGACGACGACCGTACGGTATTGCTCCCTTTCATCAGCGGCATCCCACAGGTGACGCCATTACCGCGAGGCCTCGTACCCCCGTATGTCCTCGGCCTGATCAACGTGGCTCAGCGTGCCGAGCTGCTGATTGATCTGCCGCGGATGCTCCGCCTGCGCGACGGCCCCGCGGCGCCGAGCATGGCCGAGAGCCAGCGGGTCGTGGTGATCGGTGAGACCAATCGGCCGGATGTCGGCGAGTATCGCCTGGCGTTTGCCGTCGACTATGGCTACGAATTGTTCCAGGTGGGTCAACGTACGCCTACCACGAACCACCCACTGGGCCCCTATGTCAGCACGATGCTCGAGACACCGCACGGAGAGGCCGCCTTACTCGAATTGGAGGCAGTGTGTAACGCGGTACTCCGGGAAATGGGGGCGGATCGGCTGTGGAACGAGGTTTTGGCCGCGCCGGACGCCGCCGAGATGTAGCAAACCGGCCCATAGTCCCGGATATTGCGCCAAATCGTCAGTTTCGGCTATAGTAAATGCTTTTTTCCCGTAGTACAAATGGGCTATTATCAGGCATGGACGAGAAGCTTACACTGCGGTACGCAAGTGTGCGAGTGTTTTTATGCCCAGTGCGACCTCTGGCATGGCATTGTTCGGCACACGCGCTGCGCTGAATTCTCAAGCAATGATGCCCCTCCTACTGCCCTCGCACGTAGGTAGCGGGCCTGCGAACAAGGTCGGCAACAGAGCCTGCGTGTTGATACCGCAGCCGAAAGGGGGAGCGTCGCATGAATAATACATCGATTCAGGGCCAGCGCCTTCTCTACTCGGTCATAGCCTTTGTCCTTGTTCTGTTTGCGCTCCTTTCCGTGCTGCTGTTCCAGCTTGTTAATGGCGCCAACTCGAGCAAAACTGCGAATCAGACCGCTGTCACTGCCGCGAGTAACGCGCAGGCCACCGAAAATTCGATCGCCGGCGTGATTACCATGGCCAAGACAATGGCCGGCGAGGGCGGCCTGAAGGCATTCGCGGCGAACCCCGCAGATACGAACGTGCGCGAAATCGTCACTTCCGCGGCATTGAACATGGAGAAGGCGTCACCACAAATCGACGCCTTCTATTTTTACGACGCGCAAGGCGGCTTTGTTCTCCAGCAGAGCAGCTCTCGTGCGTCCAGTCACACCCCCACTTCGGGCTTCCTTGTAGGTTCCACGCTGCAGTCTGCCATTCAGCACGCCCTGCAGCCGAATGCCCAGCCGGCCGTAATTTTCGCTTTCGATGCCCGCGCCTCGGCGTATGGAAGGCTGTACGTGGTGCTGCCGTTCGACGGTGGCGGCGGCGTGCTGGTACAGCAATCAAATGCGGCGCCTATTTTCAGCCCCTTCGTGAAGGACGGCTCAGCCGGCAGCCTGATCCTCTACAAGAACATCGTGATCGGTCCGGAGATAGCCTCGTTCCACAGGCTTGGTGAGCTACCTGTCACCACCGTGGATGCGAGGCTGGATCCCTCGCTAGTCGGTACGCTCAAGCAAACGTCAGTCCCTTATTCAATAACGGGCACGAAGCCAAAGCTCACGATCGGAGGAACAATGGTAGAAGGCAGCATCGCGCCCGTTGGCCAAGCAGGCCTGCAGGTGCTCAGTTACGTGGCGATCGCGGATTCCTCGGCAAACGGCGGCCTGATTGCCGCGGCGGCTGTGCTCCTCGTCATCCTTGTGGGCACCATTATCGGCCTGTTCTTCTATGTGAATCGCAGATTGCAGCTCGGCATGCAGGCGAGCGAAACGCTCGTTCGCGCCAAGTCCGAGGCACTGACGGAAGATATCGTGGCCGTCTCGCAGGCACTGGCAGTCGCCCGAGAAGGTGACCTGACGGTGCAAATACCCGACAGCGAATCCGAGGTAGGTCTCCTCTCGCTGTCACTCAACGGCTTGATTAACGACTACGGGCAAATCGTAGGCGGCATCGTCCATGCCTCTCAGGCGGTACAGGAAGGCGCGGCCCGCGTCGACGAAGGCGTGCGGCGCATCGTGGACGTGGCGACCAGCCAGTCCGAATCGGTGTCCCTCGTGGCTGCCAGCGTTGAATCCGTGGCGTCATCCGCCGTGGAAGTGCAGCAAGGCACGGAAATGGCGACGACCCTGGCCGCTAACGCCCGCGGAGCCGTGAACTCCGGCCAGGAATCGGTAGGCCGTATCGCCGAAGCCGTAGACGCCATCAAGGAAGCCGCTATCGGCACAACCCGCGAGTTCAAGCGCCTCCAGGAAGACTCTATCCGCCTGACCGCCCTTGTGGCCTCCGTGAAGAGCAACGCGGAGAACCTCGACATGCAGGCGGCGAACGCGACACTCGAAGCGCGCCACCTTGGTACCGAATCCGGTTCCGCCTTCGCGACGAACATCGGTCGTCTGGCCCGTCAGGCCCAGGACACGCTTGCCGACGCCGAAGGCGCGGTGCGCAGTGTAGTAACCTCCATCGACGAAGTGAACAGGCGTATCGAGCGTATCTCGGAACAGGTTCGCCGCGGTGTTGAAGAAGTGCGGACGGTACGCACCACATTCGACGAAATTACCCATACGAATTCCAGCCTGGTGCAATTCATCGACAACGTGGCCGGCTCGGCCGGTGTCCAGGCCCAATCAGCGCAGCAAGCTGCCCGCTCCATTACCGAAATTGCCCAGGTGTTCGAACAGTTCACCGAGCTGCTCATCACCTCCGGTGACGAAATCGCAAACATGCGCCTCATTGTCGCCAGCTTGCGCGAGTCGGTAGCCGACCTGAAGGTGGACGACACCGCCCTGCCCACGGAGACCGTGCTCGCGGCGGAGAGCGCGGCATGAACATCCCGGACCCGGTTCTCCAGCCGGGTGGGCGCGATGTGCGTGCCGCCGATCAAATCGTCAGTCATCTGCTTGAGCGCATGGTCGAAGCCAGCCAGGACAACGTCGATACGCTTGTCGGCGCAATCCAGCGCGTCGCTCGCGAGCTGTCGTCACTCTCGTTTAATTACAACGGCCATATCATTCGTGCCGGGATCCACAGCCCTGAGCTGCAAGCGCTCGACCGCCAGCTCGACGAGGCAAGCACCGTGCTAAGCCGCACCCTTTTCGATCTGCAGCAACGGCTGCTCGGCGATGTTCACGCCCTTCGCCCGCTGCTGCGCATCTTTCAGGTCGCTGATCTGGAGGATGATCGGCCTGCCGTGGTTCGCCTGCGCGAGCGACTCGACGCCTACTGCGCGGCGCTGGAACGGGAATATCACGGCATCAGCGAGACGCTCGCCGCCCTCAGCTTCCGGCTCGCCCTCATGGGCAACAACATCGAGATTGCCGCCTGCCGGGCTGGTGGCGAGGATGTCTCGACGCCCGTCGATCTGTTCTGCGTGATGGCCAACCAGCTTCGCTCGCTGGCCGACCGCCTGCGAAACACCACCGGCGATCTGCGCATCTTCCAGCAGTCGCAGAACGGCTATGCCGAGTCGCTGCGCGTGGCATTGGCTAGCTCGAGCACGAGTGCGGCAGCATGAGTGCTTCCTTGAACGCCCTGCAACATGCGCTGGCCGCGGCACTAGCGGCAGCGCCCGCGGCGCCCACGACATCCGAGGAGGACGAGAACGCCGATATCGCCACGCCGCGCGCGAAGGCGGCGACGGCACTCGAAGCCGCCCTGCGCGATCGCCTGGCCTGGCACTGGGACCGTGACGAGCGGCAGGGCGAGCAGCTGTGCCGGGTCATGGCGGATATGTGCGCGTGGCACGAGCACGAGACGCTGCGCGACACGGTGCTCGATCTCCAGAGCAAAGGCATTGCCCTACTCGTCGCCGTGCCCGATGGCGAGCCCAACTCGTCGGACGTAGGTGATATCGAGGACGCGTATCAAGCGGTCAAGCCGCGTGAGGATGACGCCGCGGCAATTGCCTCTGCCCTTGGCATGACCCTTGAGGAGGCCCGCGCCTTTGGACTTGTCGGCACGCTTACCAGCGTCGGCTTCGACGATGAGGCTCCGGTCGCCGCGCCTGCGGGGGCCGGCGTGGGGATGGGGGCTGCCGCGCCGCAGGTCGAGGAAGATCTCGAGACCCTGTTCCGGCGTGTAGC
>JAQBPC010000306.1 GCA_028287725.1 Chloroflexota bacterium
CTAATCCAGGACATCGGCATGCAACATGCAGCGCCTTTGAATCACCGGAAATCGAACCCACTGCCGCCATCAATCGCACATGATTTGAGCATTACAGCCGGTTCGCAATTGGCCGGGATTGTCGGCACCGAGCCGCTGCCGGCAAACAGCTTGCACCACCAGGCAGTGGACCTCGTTGCGCCAGGGTTTGTCGTATCAGCGCAAAGTGACGACGGCATCATCGAGGCCATTGAGCATCCTGGGCGTCAGTTCCTCCTCGCAGTCCAGTGCCACCCGGAATACCTGTATGCGAGCGACGACCGTTGGCTGCGGCTCTTTAAGTCGTTTGTCGACGAGGCGGGCCGCGTAGGTGTGGAGCGCCGAGTTCGATACGCATAGCGCTACAGTTCGACGACAGATTTAGGCGTTCACTCGCGGAACTCAACGAGGCCGACAGTAGCCGTTTTTAGTGATGGTGAGCAAGCACCAGAGGTGATTACTAGCTCATCCAATCAGCTTGCTAAGCGGATGCGTGCTCTCCAGCAACGCAAGGAACGACTGTCTGAACGGTCCTTCGTTGTGGAGGGCATCCTCCCAGTCTGGCGCGCCATCGAGCAAGGTGCGGATATTGACATCGTCGTCGTCGCGCCCGAGCTACTGCGCAGCGAACAGGCACGTGATCTGCTGGACTTGAGGACCCGACAAGGCTTGCCGGTTGCTACGGTCAGTGCGGCAGTGTTTACGCAGGTCGCCGAACGCGACAATCCGTCAGGGCTCGCGGCTATTGTGCGGATGTCGCAGGTCGAACTTGGTGATCTCACCATCGGCCCGAGCTCCGTATTTACCGCGCTGGTTGAACCCGCAAATCCAGGTAATGTCGGCACGATCGTGCGAACAATTGATGCAACCGGAGGCGCCGGTCTCATTCTAATTGGCGGGGGCACGGACCCCTATCACCCGACTGCGGTGAAGGCCAGCATGGGGACCATTTTTACAGTGCCCGTGGTTCATGTGCGGCGCTGGGAGACTGTACGCGAGTGGAGCAAAGAGCAGAGACTACAGGTCATCACTACATCCGCGCACGCCGCGCTCGACCATTGGAACGCGCCTATACTTGTCCCGGGCGTCGTGCTGTTTGGCAACGAGGGCGAAGGGCTGCCCAAGGAGATTGTCGCGGAGAGTGATCTCGCGGTAAGCATTCCCATGGCACGTGGAGGATCACTCAACTTGGGCGTGGCCGCGGCTGTCCTTCTCTACGAGATTCGCAGGCAGACTCTGCAACGTTAGTGCTTCATTGGGTGGCGCGACGTAGCTCGCAGAGGCTCCGCGCGGCCCGCCTTGTAAAGGACGTCGAACCTGCAGCATGCATGGCTATAGGTTGGGCACGCTTCCTGCGCAAAGCGTACGAAACGTAGGCTGATGCGTGCAGATGGCCACAGGAGACGCAGGTGAGGTGTCGGCTCGCGTTAGGACGGTGCAACTACCTGCTTATTGAGGTTCTGTGCACTAGGGCTCGACTCTCGCTGAAGCGAGAACGTGCAGAGGAAGCCGGCGAAAAGCACGACCCATCCAACTGTCATCGTCAACCAGAAGGCGCCGGCGCCAAAACCCGTGCGTGCTTGGCCACCGGCCTGTGAAATGATATAAGTCCCCAGCGCGATCAGGACATTTGCAATCACGAGGCGCTGCGAGCCGTTTTTCCGATACAGCTGCCAACCCGAATACACGGCGACGCCGACCACGCAAATGGCGCCAAAAATATTTAGGATCGCAACCAATGCGGTCCTCAACACGTCCGGCTTGTAGACGTCTGGCTTGGTGCCAGGTCCACCATTCAACTGGTGGAGCACAGTGGAGTTTATAGGGTCGACCAGGAGCACAACTGTCCCAACGACCGACGCAGCGGCCACGGCAATGATCGCCCATCTCACGCGCGCCTTCGCGGCGTCGCTCCGTGCGATAAGCAACAGACTTCCGAGTCCAAGCAACGGCGCCGTCAGCAACGCGCCGAAGATATAGTAAAGCCGGAAAGCGAGTTCGGACTTCCCATCGCCGAGAAACACAATGTAGGCCAACGAGCCTGCAGCCGCGGCCGCAAGTGACAGGCACCACGCCAGCTGATAAGGGCGGCGGCGAGCCAGGTATTGGCGCGTAACGGCCAGACAGAAGGCGAGGCTCACGACCAGAACAATCAGCGGATATACCATGAATAGTGCTCCACTTGAGCTACCTCACCGAGCGCAGCGCGCAACGTCTAGCAAGCGCGTCGCTACTGAGAGTACCAGGTTTGTCACACGATTCTAGGCGTTGGCCGTCGTACCCGGAGTTCCCGCCTGTGCCTTGGGATGAGTCGGACGCGAGGCGCTCAAGAACGCGCGCAGGCCAATAAACAGGAATAGTGCCCAGGCGGACACCTGAAGCAGCGAGGGCGAGGAGGCATAGCCAAACAGGCCGTGCAGTATGTCGCCGAGATTGCTGTTATCCGAAAGAACTGTGCTGGTGTTCCACAGGGTTTGACTTCCACCGGGAAGCACACCGAGACCTTGCAGGTTTTGAATCGCATCCGCCAAGAGTCCAGCCGCGACAACCATCAGCGCTATGCCAACCACGGTGAAGAAGCGCTTCATATTGACGCGGACGCCGAGCCGATAGATAGCAACGCTGATAGCAATTGAGACTGCGAGGCCGAGAACGGCTCCCGACACAAGCGATAGCGCAGGGGTCTTGAACGCGATGGCGAGCAAGAAAATAACTGTCTCAACTGACTCCCGACCGACTGTAACGAATGCCAACGTCGCTAGGGAAAATGCTGAGCCACCGGCAATCGCGGCCCCCATGCGCGCCTTTAACTCGCTACTCATGGACCGGCTATGGGATTTCATCCAGAAGGTCATGTACGTCAAAGTCACTACAGCAAGCAAGAACACGCACGTCTCAAACCACGTCTGGGCAGTTGAGTGTATGAACGAATCCTTTGCCACTGCGTATAGGACGACACCAAAAAGGCACGAACCAACGATCGCGGAACCTACGCCGACAAACACCCATCGGAAGAGATCGCGCCTTCCAGCGGTCGCGAGGAAGGTACACATCATCGAAATGATCATGCTCCCCTCGATGCCTTCGCGCAGAAAGATCAAGAAACTGGGTATCATCTTCGCTCCGATGCGATTGCTTGCCTATCTGCTGTGGGCCGGACTTGACTTGGTGATGCATCTGCCCGTTTCACCCATACTTTTGTCGCAAGATCAAGCCCGACGGCAACGGTCTTTCCGGCAATATCGACAGTCAGGGCGCCGCCAGGTTCGCGCTCGCATACTACGAGCGACGCCCCGGGCCGCATTCCCTTCTCCCCCACATACTTGAGGAGCACGGATTCGTCTTCAACTACCTCTGAAACGCAGACAACATGCAGTTGCTCGCCGTCTGTCGCGTCACTCAGTCGGAACGCACCCTGGTCTCGTAGAAATAGGGAGGCATCGGGTACCCCGCCTGGAATCGGGTTTCCGTGAGGACAGGTAGATGGGTGCATAAGCACCTCATCCATGCGGTCCTCAATTTCAGGCGTCAGGCCGTGCTCGAGATGGTGTGCTTCTTCATGCGCTGTAATCCAGTCCAGCCCAAGCACTTGAAGCAGGAATCGCTCGGCGAGTCGATGGCGTCGCAGGGCTGCCTCGGCGCCGGCGCGACCGGTATCTGTCAGCGAAATCGCCTTACGATCATCGCGTCGGATTAGCCCGTCATTTTCCATGCGCTGGAGTATCGACCCAACATTCGGTGCGGAGACGTTGAATTTCTGCGCAAGTCTGGCGGCGATCACCGGGTCACCTTCCATGGTGACGTTATAGATGGTCTCCAGATATTCCACGACGACGGTGCTAATGCCAATTCTCCCGCATTATCCCGCGCGGCCAACGCATGTTCGACCGGCCCATCCAATATACGGATAGTGTACCGATGTAGTCGGACTTCGGTCAATACGGGTTAACATGCCGCATTAACCCGCCGATCACGAAGCACCCGTTGCTCTCCCGAACCGCGGCGCTGCCCAGAATTGGAGAATCCACGCTGCGCCGGCGCGAGATGTGCAGTGACAGCGGTCGCGCTAATTAGACTCGAACTGTTCCTTGGTGATCAGAGTGCACCGCTCCGTTTCGGACTCGACGATCCTGTACCCAGGATCGAGAGTCAGATGAACATACATGAGGTTCTGGCAGTTCGATCCCAAGATCTCCTTATGCAGCACCAGTACCGAGCCGCTCGATTCGTCCGGGTACTCCTGAGTGACATCCGTACGGCGATTTGCCCGAATATGAATCTTCTCCCCGCACTTGTCACACTTCACGTACACATGCAGTCCTTCAGGATCTCCATTCGGATCCGACTGCTGTTTCCCGCCGAACAGGCGTGAAATAATGCCCATTTGTTTCCCCTCTCATGCAGTGATTAGTCTCCGACAGCCTGACAACCGGTCGGTGCATGCCGATCACCATGCAGTTCACTAACGCATGGTACAGCGGGTACACTGCGCAACAATGATTTGCCTCGCAGGTTAGATTGTGTTCCAGGTAAAAAGGCACGGATCATGTCTTGGAAGAATCAAAGAATGGCGTCCGAACGCACTGCCAGCGTACTTCGCCGCGTTATGCTCCTCATTGGCGTCGCGCTGGTTCTAACCGGCGTCATTATGGTGCTCAGCATCGGCGTGTCGCACACGTCGACCGGTGAGCTCATCGCTGGCCGGAACGACACGCAAAGCCTGTTGTTACCACTTGGCCTCTTTGCGGCGGGCATCGTTTGCCTTGCATGGGGGCTGCCCTGATTTATCGCGGCCAATGGCATGTGCGAAACGAGACACGCTATCGGGCCTGCAAAGCTGGTCTAGCCTGTTCCAGAGTCGAGAAATGCGGGAGGTGAGTCAATGCGAGTCCCCATTCCGTTCCTCGTGGTTGCCGCGGTCCTCGTGGTCCTTGGGTGGCCGGGAGTTGGCTCCGTAGCCCAGGGCAGCACACCACCATCGCTCGCGGAGCAAGTCTTGGTACTTTCCAAGAAGGTGTCGGCGCTTCAACACACCGTAAGCACGCTGCAGCAGGTGAAGACCATTCCGGGACCGCGTGGCCCGCGAGGCGCTGCGGGACCGCAAGGGATCCAGGGCCCTGCCGGCCCGACCGGCATGACTGGAGAGGCTGGGCCGCAAGGGCCACAAGGTATGCCGGGATCGCAAGGTCCGGAAGGAGCGGCAGGTCCTCCAGGCCCTGCAGGGGCAGATGGCCAGCAGGGCCCTCCAGGCGCGCCCGCCACAGGCAGCCAACCAGCAGCTGATGTCCTCCAGCCAGGGCACACGGAAAGCGGTGACGTAGCTGTCGGCTTCACGGCCATCACTTCACAACAAACCGCCGGTGCGCTAGTAAGCTACAAGATAGGTTTGGCGACTGCGCCGCGCTTGGTCGCTTTTGCTGGAAATGGGGGCTGCAGGACACCAGGCACGGCCCCATCCGGCGTGCTGTGCCTCTATCCCGCCTGGACGGTCAATACTATGAGCGCCTTCACCACGTCAAACGACCACTATGGCTCACCACCGTCGACGTTTACGGCAGACCGAGACGGTTTCTACTTTCAGGTCACGGCAGGCAATGCCGGATTGGCATTATGGCAAGGTACGTACAGCTACACTGCCGAGTGACACTGGTGCGCGTCGCTGCATCGGCACAGCGATTTACCGCGAGGTATGGGCGCGCAGCACGAGTTGGGCAGTGTAGACAGCAATTTGAAGCAATCCTATACTCAAAGTACCGGGGCATATTCCTCTGGTAGTACATCACAGTTGAGGGTAGGTGGTGCCGGGCACCTCATGAATGTCTTCAAAAAACTCCAAGAAAATTCGCTCTACTGGCGTTACCGTTTCGTAACGCGTCGTTATCTTGCGGTCAAGCGGTGGTGGCGAGAGCTGCGCCAGCCCAGGGGTAGATCGCGCATGGTTCGGGTGGTACCGCGAGGAATGGCGGCGAACAGCCCCTACAGTCGAGGCAATGTAGGCGTAAACGCAACGCGTGGCATCACCTTCGTCGTCTTGCTTGCCGCGGCCTGGACTGCCTTGCTCGAAAGCCCACTTGGCCAATCTGGCTTTCCTGTAGGGCTATTACAAATCGCCGCCCTGGTACTCCTCGTATACCTGTTCGTCCGCTTCTGGTAGGTGCGAGTGACGATACTCAGGGTTCGTCTCTATTCGCGTCCTGGCTGCCACTTGTGCGAAAACGCCGAAGAGTTGCTTGACCAACTCGCGCTTGAGTGCCCCCTCGATCTGGAAATCCTCGACATTACGACCGACATGGATCTTTTCGAGCGATACCGCTACGAGATTCCGGTGGTCGCCGTCGAGGGCGGCGGCAGCGTCGCGGGCCGAATAACCAGGGAAGACCTCCGCAGGGTGCTGCGACTGGGACCACATTAGGCTCTTCGCGCTTACCCCGTGTCGGGACTGCAAGCAATACCCCACAGACGCGCGAGCAACCTCGTCGCGTTGGCGGGTCAAACTATCCGACCGCGGGCTCAATCGTGACAAGCATGCTCCCGAGGCTGCCTAAAGGCGCAACCGTCGAGCAACGACCCGCGTAGAGCACGAATGAGCCTGCCGGCTCGGAAGGAAATATGTTGGCAGGTATTCTCGCCGTAATTGTGGCGATGCCGTGACCCTTCCGCTGGAACCTGCCGAGCGTGACCGGCAACCCATACGCATCGTTCATGCTCGCCAACCCGAGACACACCGGTGCATCGTCAAGCCGTGCTGCGGAGAGAGCCAAAC
>JAQBPC010000310.1 GCA_028287725.1 Chloroflexota bacterium
ACACCCACGCCCAGGCGTCGTGGCCCAGAGGCAGAAAGGTGAGCGCAGCCACGTCCAGCCCATAGTGGGTGGAGATGCACTCACGCAGCGTCTCGTCGGGCAGATCGGCCGGTGGCTCGCGCATGGACACTACTCTCGCTGAACGACATGGCCGGCCGCCTCGGAATGATCCCCTTCAATAGAAGGGATGATAACGTGTGCTGCGGCGGTTACGCGACGAGAAAGGTCAGGTGTGGTGTTGCCACGCCTGCGATACGGTGCCTCAAGCGTTCAGTCTACTTCGTCCCATCCTGCAACCACTGTACGTCCTCGGGTGATAGCTGTACGTCGAGGGCTCGCAAGGCGACGCGGGTTTCCGCCAGGGTGCGCGGGCCAATCAGCGGGAAGGTCGGGAATGGCTGGTACAGCACGTACGCCAGGGCGATGTTGATAGGGAGCACGCCGCGCTCGCTCGCCATCTGCTTGGCACGCTCGAGGCGGGCGAAGTTATCGTCGCTATACCAGCAGCGGACAAGCTCGGCATTCGATCGATTATCCGGGTGCGCTGTCCCCGCGAAGAAGCCACGGGCCTGGCTGGACCAGGGAAAGAGCGGCATCCCCGTGCGCGTTAGCCAGGCACGGGACTCCGCGTCGGAGGACGCGAGGCAGCCGGCCCAGGGCGCTTCGATCATCTGGGCGAGGCTGAAGTTGTTGCTGAGGGCGGCAAAGCCGGCCAGTCCATGGGCTCGGGCGTACGCTTGCGCCTCTTCAAAGCGAGGGATGGACCAATTTGAGGCCCCAAAGACGCGGATGCGGCCCGCCCGTTTGTGCTCGTTCAGCACGTCGATGAACTCGCCGGCGGGGATCTCCAGGTTATCGCGGTGCAGCATGTATATGTCTACGTAGTCGGTTTGCAGCCGCTCGAGGCTTTCGAGAAGCTGCGGCGTTACGTAGCCGGGCGTGCAATGTGGGGTATGCGCGCCTTTGTCCAGGATCACCACCTGTTCTCGGATGCCACGATTCTTGATCCATTGGCCGAGTAGCCGCTCGCAGACGCCGTCCTGATACTCGTGCGCTGTGTCGTAGCAGGTGCCGCCCTGCTCGAAGAAGTGGTCGAACATCACGGCGGCATGCGGCATGTTGACCTGGTTGTCGGCGCCGAACACCAGCCGCGAGATCGGCTTCCCTATGCCTTCCATCGTGCTTGTGGGAATAGGCCGGGTTGCGCGTACAGCCAGAGCGCGTCCGGATACCGGCGCGACCGCTGCGGGCTGCTCGAGGTCATAGGTCAGACCTATGGCTGCGCGCCAGCGATCGAGCGCCGCCATGTTGCCGAGCGTGTCGTCCCAGCTCATTTCCGGTGCCTGTCGCTCACTGAGGTGCGCGGCGACCGTGTCTGCCTCGAAGGCATAGAGGTCTTTGCTTGCCTCGATAACAATCTCTTGCCGTGCTTCGTCGTTATTCCGTTCGACGATGATCCGCGTCACGCCTCCGTGCGGGCTTGGCACCCAGGGATCCGGCACCACGATCGTCCCGGTAGAGCCCACGATGCGCACGATATTCTCGCCTTGGGCGTGTACACCGGTGGCAAGCTGTGCAAGTATGCCGCCAGGAAAGCGGACGGAGGCGATCGCATACTCGTCGACGCGGCTCTCAGGGCCGAGTTGCCCGCATCCCGTGACTTCGATGGGCTCGGCAATACGTTGGCCGGTTGCGACGCCCGCGATGAGCCTGGCCATCGACATCGGATAGCAGCCGACATCGAGGATGCCGCCGCCCCCATACTGCTGGTCGTATATTCGGCTTTCCAGATTGGGATCGGCATCGTAGCTGAAGGTCGCGAAGATCATGCGCACGTCGCCGATTGCACCATCACGGATTAGCTCCACGAGCCGGGTGGTCTGCGGATGGCACCGGTACATGAACGCTTCCATCAGGAAGACGTCGTGGCGCTGGGCCGCTTCGATGACGGCCATCGCCTGCGGTTGGTTGATCGTCAGCGGTTTTTCGCAGAGTATGTGCTTGCCGGCTTCGGCAGCTCTGATCGACCACTCGGCATGGAAGGGATGGGGCGTGGCGATGTAGACGGCTTGCACTTCCGGATCGGCCAGCAGGGCATCGTAGCTCGCGTGGCGCCGGGGGATGCCGAACTCTTCACCGAACCGCTCCGCCGTGGCCCGCTCGCGACTGCCCACGGCCACCAGCCTGCCGGTCTCGGACCCCGCGACACCTCGCGCGAACACTTTGGCGATGCTGCCGGTACCCAGGATGCCCCAGGCAAGCCGTTCCTTACCCATCTCAGTCCCCCTTACACTCTTTCGCTACGTGAGTGGACGACGTCATCTGGACGTTAGCGGCGTAAACGCCACAGCTTGGCGAGGACTGTGAGTCTCCCCGGCATAAATGCCGAGGTTTCCAGACCGAAGTCGCCAGCGCGTGGTTTCCAGAGCGCTGGCGCCAGGGCGAGGTTGCCGGATCGAAGTCGCCAACGCGGGTATTCCAGAACTGTCCTACCTAATGCCCGTGGTTTCCGAGTGCTCGACTACCTATTAGAAGGTGATCCTGAAGGTGCCTGCGACGGTTTTGCTGTGTCCTCCACTGGTGGCGGTGATCAGGACTTTCGCCGTGCCGGGAACGGTGGTGAGTGATATGGACCAGCTATCGGTGAACGCGCCGCTGGCGTCGGCGCTTCCGGTTCGGGTGCCTGCGTTGGTCGTCGCACCGTCTGGGTAGGTGATGATAATCGACACCCGTGCCAGCGGACTCGTGCGGATGATAATTTGCTGCTGGCTACCGATACGTACGCTGCTTCCGTATGACGCATTTACGGAGATCGGGCCTGTCCTGACCGGGAGGGTCGGGGTCGGAGTAGCGTGTGCGCGGACCGGCGTTGCAGTGGGCCGTGCTGGTGTCGGCGTGCTGTGATGACGGCCCTTCGGGGTCGGCTTCGCCGTGGGTGTATTGGTGGGGATGGGGGTGGATGTGGGCACCGCAATTGCCGCCGCGCCACCCCAATCGTTATCGAAGATAGTCATGAAGGTATTGCTCACGTCGCCGTTCTTCACCAGCAGACCCAAGTGGCGTTGTTGCTGGAGGGCGGCATCCGTCATCGGCGCACTGCCGAGCATGAGACGACTGTCATCGACGGCGATAGCCGTGCCGGCAAAGCCCGTGCTCAGCAGACGTACCACCACGCCCGCGAGCTGCAGCTGCTGAATAATTGGCGAGGGCACGCCGGGATCGAAGAGCACGCGCACCCTCACCTTCCGCAAGGCGGCGCCGGTAATTGCCTGGGTTACAGCCTGGCTGCTGAGCGCCTCAGCCATTATGTTGAGCGAGCGGCTGGAGCTGTTTATGGCCGAGATCACATCTGTCTCGTAGTCCGGCGGCCCAAGCACCGTATTGTCGCCGAATCGGTTTGGCGTGCGGCGTTCCCAGTCGTCATAGAAAACACTGCTGGCCTGCATCACATCTTTAAGATCGATATCGATCATCAGAAAGCGACGTTGCGTGGTACGCGCGGTGACGGTCAGCGGCGCGTTCGAAATTGCCAGGGTGGTGCGGTCGAGGATCACGGCTGTCTGCCCGGTGAGGCTGAAGGCCGGGTTGCCACGCCGTGTCCACACATCCACGCCCGCCAAGGAGGCCAATATCGTGCCGCTCGAAGCGGAATGGGGATCCGTCATGACTCGCACGTCCACACCGCGGCTGCGCGCCGCTGAGAGTGCATGAGCGACCGCGGGGTCGTTGAGCGCGTAGGTCTCGACGAGGATGCTGATGCGTGCCTGGTTGATCAGCTTGATCAGCGGATCGGCGCCGCTTGGCGTGGGCTCGCCGATCAGCGCAAACGTCGGGTTAGATATAGGCGCGAGGCTACGCGCCCGGACTGGCTGGACGGCTATCACCAGCAGACAGGCGACCAGGAGCGGTCGGAGCAGACGCGGCACTATCACGCGTATGAGGGTAGGGGGCAGTTGGCGGTGTGTCAACTCACTCGCCCGCGAAGCTGGAGAAGATCACGCGTGGCGCATCTGGGAACTCGAAGATAAATTCGCTGGGCATGGCATAAATGATAGCCTGAAGCAGGGGAAACGCGGCAGGTTGAGATGGTCTGGCGGGTGGGGTGGCCGGGATTGACCTGGCGCGGCGTCCGGCGACGACATCCATCCGCCGGTGCTTCGGCCTCGAGTACACAGGGAGCAATTATGCGGCATCGCTTCGGCTCGGCACTGGTTGCGATATGTGGCGTGTATGGACTGCGCGTCAGCGCGAAAACCTCGTTGCTGATTCGCCGACTGGCGCCGCGAGCAGCGGCCGGCGACGCGGAGGCGGCGGCAAGCGAGACCCAGACACCCTATGCTCGCGCGATTCTGGGCATTCCCAACAGCGACCTGGCAACGGCATATTATGCCGCCATTCTCATTTTGCATACGTCTGGAGCGCTCTATCGGCGCCCCGTGCTTCGGGTGACGCGCGCCGCGGCCTGGGGTACAGTCGGCTTTAGCGCGTACCTGATCCACGCGTTGTTCTTCCGGCTCCACCGACGCTGCCCAGTATGCATGCGTGCCCACGCGGCCAACCTGGTGCTGACGCTCGCGCTGCAGTTTCTTGTGCGTGCCCGCGACTAATGAAGGAGTCTCGACGATGACGGACCCTACGACGCAGGACAACGGCTCGGCTACACGTGTTGCCTTGATAACCGGCGGCGCCGGCGGAGTTGGTCGGGCGACGGCTGTGCGCCTCCTGCTGCAGGGGTGGCACGTCGGTCTGTGCGACGCAAACGCAGACCGGCTGGCTACCGTGGGCCGCGACCTCGATCGGGGCGCCGGCCACGTGCTGGAGATCGTCGCCGATGTTCGGGTGGTGTCCGAATGTGGGGACGCTGTGCGCGCGATCAGCGAGTGGCGAGGACGCCTCGACTGCCTGGTGAACGCGGCAGGTATCTGGACGGAAGGGCCCTCTGAGCAGGTTACCGAAGAGGAATGGGACCGGGTATTCGACGTCAATGTCAAGGGGACGTTCTTCATGTGCCGGTCTGCGATTCCCGAGCTGGAGCGGACGTCGGGCAGCATCGTGAACCTTAGCTCTGACGCCGGCATCAATGGATTTCCCGGCACTGCCGTCTACTGCGCATCGAAAGGCGGCGTGTCGCTGCTGACAAAGTCGCTGGCGCTCGAGCTCGCGCCGCGAGGCGTGCGTGTCAATGCGATCTGTCCAAGCGATATCGACACCCCGATGCTCCACTATCAGGCGGCGACCTTTGGCAATGGAGATCCGGAGGGCTATCTGCGGAATCTTCTCAGCCTTTATCCACAGGGCGAGCGCGCCCGCTTCATCAAGGCCGATGAGGTTGCGTCCTTCATCGAGTACCTGGTCCGGCCGGAAGCGGGTCCGATTACCGGTGCCTGCCTCTCCATAGACTTTGGCACGACGGCCGGCTGATAGGGCACGGCGTTACGAGCGCCGATTTTCCATCCCGCGGCACGTACATCTTCATCGCATTACCGCCCACTTCGTGGCCGGCCTTGCATTGTAAGTCGCCGCGAGCACGAGCGTAGCACCTTTATCTGGATTAATCGGATAGAGGTGCTATGGCCCGTTACCTTCGCGAATCGCCCGTCGTTCTATTGCATAGAGGCGTAGCGGAGCAAGCCTGCAGGGACCGCTCACGCACGCCGCGTCAATGCGTTCATTATTGCCGGCGGTCGCCGCATACTCGTGGAGGTTTCACCCATGCGTTTGTCCTTCAGACGGCCGCCGATGCTGCGGCTACTGCCGTTGCTCGTGCTCCCCGCCCTATTGGGCGGCAGCTTCGTGCCCAATACCGTGCGGTCCGGATTGGCTGCCTCGCCCACCTTGAGCGTTCGTGCCGTCTCCCCTTCGCCCGATGCAATCGAGGCGACCCAGGCCACGACGATTTTGGTGGCCTTCGACCGGCCCGTGGCGCCGCTCACCGGAGTCGGCGAGACGCCTACGCCCAGCCCGTTGACGAGCTCCCCTGCCCTCTCAGGCAGCGGCCGCTGGGTGACCAGCTCGATTTATGCCTGGCATGCCGTGAATTTGCACGCGGCCACCGTCTACTCGCTGCGCATCCCGGCGGGGCTCAAGGCAATCGACGGCACGAAGCTACAGAGCAGCTATAGCTGGCACTTCGCGACCGTCCGCCCGGCGCTGCTCAACACTTCACCGAGCGACGGGTATTTGTACGCCATGCCCCGGCCCGCCATCTCCATGAGCTTTAACCAGCGGATGGACCATGCCAGCACCGAAGCGGCTTTCCATCTGCGCGATAGCCAGGGCAACGACTTGCCTGGTATTTTCTCCTGGTCCTCGGGCGTTCTGCGCTTCAAGCCGGTGCAAACGCTATCACGCACCGCGAGCTATACCGCAGAGTTGGGGAGCGGCGCCCGTTCCGCCGAAGGGCCGCTGCCATTGTTGCGGCCGATTACCTGGCACTTCAGCGTGGCGCCGTATCTCCACGTGGCGGGATCGACGCCGAAGCAGGGCGACACTGCTGCCAATCTGGACAACGGCATCGAGATCGACTTCAACGCCCCGGTAGTGGAAGCATCCGCGATCCCGTCGGTGCGCATCAGTCCAGACGTGCCCGGCCGCTACATCTCCATGGGCCAGGACAACCTGTCGATTCACATCTGGGGTAATTTTTCGCCTTCCACGGCATACACGATCACCCTAAAGGCCGGCCTGCGAGCAGCCGCAGGCGAACAGCTTGGCGCTTCGTACGCGCTGCATTTCGTCAGCGCGCCGTTGCCGCCGCAACTGTATTTCGTGACCGGAAATGTCGCCACATATGATGCGTACAGACCTGTCGTCCTCAGTCTGCAGGCAGTGAATCCTGGCCCGATCACCTACACCATCTACAAGCTGAGCCGTGATGGCTTTCTCACCGACCTGAACGACCAGTACAATCTCGCCCACGACGTTCCTTCGAACGGTACGCCGCTCCTCACTTTCACCAAACAACCCTTTGCGCCGCTGAACAGCCCCGTGCCGGTTCAGATACAGCTGTCCCTTCCTGGGAACAGGCCGTTACCAGTGGGGTATTACCTGGTACGCGCCGCCGGCGCCGGGCAATCGGTCGACTACCAGATATTGTTGGTGACGCGAACGGGAGTCACCGTGAAGGTATCGCAGCGACAGCTGCTGGTCTGGGCCACCGACCTGAAAACCGGCCTGCCCGTTGCCGGTGTGCCGTTCCGCTTTGTGACAGGTCGCAGCGACTTCGCGGTGCCCTATAATAGCGGTCCGACTAATAGGTCACCGAAAACTATCGGCGGTAACACTGTCATCGGCTCGGGCAACACCGGCAGCGACGGCACACTCCTGCTGAACGTGCCTGGCATTGTCGCCACGCAGTCGCTGGTCGATGCCGGGGTGTTGGCGCTGGGCGACCGGCCGGGAGATGCAATTGTCGCCAGCTCAAGCTGGAGCAACGGGATCAGCCCGTATGACTACGGTATCTCGCTCGCATCATCTCAGCCTGCGCGCCGCATTAACCTCTACACGGACCGGCCGATCTACCGGCCCAGCCAAACGGTACACGTGCGCGGCGTGGTGCGCGCGGACAACGACGGCCACTATACCGTGGTGTCGGGGCCGGTCTATCTGGTGCTGACCGACCCCAAGGGGCAGGTGGCCGCCCGCCGAACCGTGATGCTCGACCGCTTCGGCGCCTTCAGCACGGATATCTCGCTGGCTGGAAATGCCTCGCTCGGTAGCTACGGGTTGAGCGCCAGCTCCGGAAGTCAGACCAGCTACAGCTCCCTCCAGGTGGCGGAGTATAAGAACCCCACGTTCAGTGTCGCCATCACCACCCCTCACGCCACCTATGCACTGGGCCAGAGCATCCCGGCAACTGTAGCGGTGAGCTACTACTTTGGCGGCGCCGTGGCGCATGCGAAGGTACACTGGTCGGTCCTTGGTTACGACTACATCTTCTACTCCGACTTTTTCAGCGACTATTCCTTTGGCTCCTTTGATCCCGGCATTCAGCAGCCACTTGCCGCTGCCCGCCCCGCCTTTCTACCACTCGGCAAAGGAGTCCTACCACCCGGCGTAGGCGGCTACACCCTCTTTCAGGGGAACGCGATCACCGACGCCAATGGCATTGTGCACCTCAAGCTGCCGGCGAAACTGCCGAGCGGCAAGCTGGTGCAGAACTATTCGGTCGAGGCGAGCGTCACCGATCTCGATAACCAACCGGTCTCTGGGCGCACGAGCGTGACGGTATATAGCAGCGACTTCCAGATCGGCTTGCAACCCGACCACCAGATCATCGATCCGCTGGTGGCTCAGCAGATCCACGTCGTCACCGTGGCGAACGATGGCGTGCGCCCGGTAGGCGGTCAGTCCGTACGCGTGGCGATCTATCGCCGCGTCTTCCATAACGTGGTGACGCACAACCGCGACGGCTCGATCAACCAACTGTATGTTCCCCAAGATACGTTCATCGAATCGACGACGGTGCGAACTAACCAGCAAGGGAAGGCCTCCATTCGTTTCGCGGCGCCCAGAGGAGGCGAGTATCATATCGTAGCCTCGGCCCGAGACAAGTTCGGCAACAAGACTGAGAGCAGCGTGGAGATCTACGCGGGTGGCCAGAAGCCGATCGATTGGGGCTTCCAGCAGCAAGGGCACATCCGCGTGGTGACGGACAAGCGCACCTACCACAGCGGTGACGTGGCGCACGTGCTCGTCACCACCCCCTACCCCAACATGCTGGCCCTGGTGAGTATCGAGCGCGGCCATATCTTGCAGTATCAGGTGAGGCGGCTGACCG
>JAQBPC010000324.1 GCA_028287725.1 Chloroflexota bacterium
GGGTGATTGGCATCAAGGTAACTCCAGTCGTAATCCATCGTAGGCCAGTGACACACCGGGCGGCAGCTCTTGCTCTACCTCGGCATGCAGTGTGCTGTGCGTAAGATGAGTGAAATAGGTTTGGCGCGGCCTGAGTATCTCGACCATCTCCAGCGCTTCGCGAAAATTGAAATGCGTGGGATGTGGCTCGCGTCGCAGCGCGTCAAGGATGAGAACGTCGAGATCTGCCAGCATTGCCTGTGACTCTAAAGGTATACGGTTGGTATCCGTCACGTAGGCAAAATTGTCCACGCGGTAAGCAAGCACCCTCGTCGCGCCGTGCCAGACCGGCACCGGAATAATTGTCCGGCCGTTGAAGGCTAACGGCCCGTCGATCGGATGCAGATCAAGCGATGGTATTCCTCCGCCCTGCGTCCCATGGGCGAAAATATAGGGGAAGCGGCTTTCAATATCTTGCAGGACCTCCTGCTGGGCGTAGACGGGCACGGGGCGCCCAAGACTCTCGTTAAACCGGCGGAGATCGTCAATGCCATGGATGTGATCGGCGTGTCCATGTGTGTACAGGACCTGCTCGATGTGATCGATGCCGGCCGCAATTAACTGCAGGCGCATCTCCGGCGATGTGTCTACGAGGACGTTGTGTCCGTCGATACCCAGAACAATCGATGGGCGGTAGCGCTTGTCCCGCGGATCATCTGACGTGCAGACACGACAGTGGCAACCAATCATTGGCACGCCGTGACTGGTGCCACTCCCAAGTACCGTTACCGTCAGCATATAGCGCGCAACACCCTTCCACTGGTTCCATGATACGCAGATTTGGTCGTCGCACAGCGACGGTGGTCGACGGGCTGGGGCTATTCGTCATCCTCAGCATCCTGAAGGGCCGTCGCAAGGAACGGAATACCTTCCATCGGTCCGAGCTTTGTTACGGCCAGCGCGCCCACACTGTTGGCCAATCGAAGCATCTGGTGGTGGGTCAGGCCCCTGAGGACTCCATAGGCAATAGCGGCCGCGAAAGCGTCTCCCGCTCCTGTTGGATCTCGCTCTTCGCGAGGGCGTGACGCCATATGCAGCTCATCTTCGTGCGTATAAAGCGTGGATCCCTCCGCACCTTGCTTGAGTACAACCATGCGCACTCCCTTATCGAAAAGGGCCTGTGCGGCGCCGGCTCCTTGTCGACCGGTGAGCATGGTAAGTTCCTCGCCCGATGGCAACACCACGTCGGCTACGCTAAGAATGCCGCCACATAGCTCAGTTACGGAAGCTGCGCGCAGTAGCTCAGGGCGAATATTTGGGTCGAAGCTCACGTAGCTGCCCGCAGCTTTGCCAAGTCTCGCCGCCTGCTCGCACGTGCTCTGCCAGGCCGGTCCGCTCGCCAGCGTAGAGCCGGTGATATGGATCCATCGGGCATTGGCAAAGTACGAGGGCAGCAACGGCGGCGCTTGGCCCGCGGCCGAATGTCGAAGATGGTACACGAACTCCCGCGAACCGTCGTGACGATATGCAACAAATGCAACGCCGGTCGCGTGCTCCGTATCCACATGCAAGTGCGTCAGATCCACCCCGTCGCCATTGAGCCTGGTGTTGAACAATCGTCCAAAGGCGTCGTCGCCCACGGCGCCGATAAATCCCGTCTGGAGACCAAGCCTGGCCGCCGCGCTCGCGAAGATTGCGGGTGCGCCACTCGGAAACGGTCCCTCAAACGAACCGGCAGCATCTAGCGGACTATCGCGCTCCGGTCGCATGATTTCGACCAGTGCTTCGCCTAGCGCTATGACCTCTGGTCCGGCTTGCATGGACACTTAGTCCGGTGCAGCCTGGACCATAACAATGCCAATCGCGCCTTCGCCAATATGGGTCCCAATGACCGGGCCTATCAGTTCCGCCGGAACCTCTCGATTGACGATTGGCTGCAGGAGTTCGCGAAACTCATCGACGAGTTTTGGCGCGTTCGCATGCATGATGCGGAGTTCCTGCAAAGGCATACTGCTCTGCGCTTCAGTCGCCATATCCCGCAAAGCTCGCTGAACCGTCCGCACACGTTGTCGCGGGACCACTTCCCCATTGTCCAGACTAATGAGTGGCTTCACGTTGAGCAGCGTGCCTAACAGACTTTGCGCACGGCCGATCCGGCCACCTCGTTGCAAATGCAGCAGATTATCGACCATCAGCGCGACATGCGTGCGGCCGCGCATCATCTCTACGTATCGGACGATCTCGACGGCGGTACATCCGTCCGCGGCCATGCGCGCCGCCGCGAGGACCATTGCACCCTCCGCCATCGAACCGGATAACGAGTCCACCAGATGAACAGTTGCGCCATCTACCGCCTTCGCGGCGGCGCTGGCTCCCGCAAAGGTCCCGCTGAGCTTCGACGACAGGTGAATTGAGATGATCTCGGCGCCTTCGTCGCGGAGTTGCGTGTATGCCTGCTCGAAACGGCCGACAGAAGGCTGCGACGTCCGTGGAAAGCTGTCATCCGTTTTCATCAGGCGGTAGAACTCAGCCCCGCTGAGATCCTCATCTGATACGTATGTTTTTGAACCGAAGTGAATTGAAAGAGGAACAACGACGATGCTGTGTGCGGCCGCTACTTCGGGCGGAATATCCGAGGCACTGTCCGTGACCACACGAATGTTCTGCATGTCCTGCTGGCGGCCCCTCACTCAATCGAGAGTATGAACTGATAATGCGGCTGGTCGCCCTGATGCTGTTCGACTGTAAGGCGGGGATACCGGAGCGTGAGCAGCTTTTGCAGCGACTGCGCTTGCTCGTCCGAGGTATCTGCACCAGTATACATCGTGACTATTTCGTAGTCGTCAGCGGGCATAGCCTCAAGCAGTTCCGTCACCACTGATCCGACATCGCTTCCCGCGCACTTGAGCTCGCCGTCAACAAGGCCCAACACATCCCCAGATCGTACCTGCAGCCCATCGAGTTCCGCATCGCGGACAGCCGTGGTGATTTCGATGGTTCGCACGCGGTCCGAGGCAGCGCGCATTGTGGTAAGGATGTCGTCTAGCTCCTCGTCGTAGCGGATCGCCAGAAGTGCGGCGATTCCTTGCGGCATCGTTTGGCAGGGCAGCACATGTACAGTTTTCCGACTCAGGGCAGCCGCTTGCTCAGCGGTCGAGAGCACGTTTCCATTGTTCGGCAATACGATGACGGTGTCCTGCGTGCAGGAATCAATGGCGGCTAGAATCTGTTGCGTGCTAGGGTTCATGGTCTGTCCGCCCGGCACCACGGTAGCGCCCAGGCTCTCGCACATCGCCGCAAATCCGTCCCCTATGGCTACGGCCACGACGCCAATAGGCAGGGCATCGCCTGCATTCACGGGCTGAGGGGCGACAAGCTTTAGCTCGGGCGGTAGTACCTCCGCGACAAACTCCTCGTGCTGCTCTTGCATGTCCTGCACCTTGACCTGGCGTAGACGCCCGATGCTCGTGGCAAATGCCATGGCACGTCCCGGGTCCTCGGTGTGGATATGTACGCGCAGAAGCTCATCGTTACCGACTACAAGTAACGAGTCACCGAGTTTGGCGAGATGCTCGCGAGCTTCGTGCTCGCTCAACGATGCTCCAACTATCAAAAACTCGGTGCAGTAGCCAAAGCCTCCTTCAGCATGTTCAAACTGGGCGTGCATCGCAGCGGCCGCCCGAGTGGCGCCCGATGGTTCAGCCTTGGTGGAGTAGTCCGCCTCAGTCTTACCTTGAAGATGGCGTAATGCGCCTTCCAAGATGAAGAGGTAGCCCTGTCCGCCGGCGTCGACCACGCCGGCCTGGCGCAATGCGGGGAGTTGGTTTCGCGTTTCCGCCAGCGCCCTTCGACCTGCGCTCACCGCGCTACTGAGCACATGCGAGAACTCCGGACGCTCAACCGCGGCCTCAAGCGCCCGCTCGGCGGCAACACGGGCCACGGTCAGTACTGTCCCTTCGACCGGCTTCATCACGGCACGATATGCCATGGCGCTGGCGTCCGCCAGGGCCTGCGCAAGATCAAGTGGACTAATTGTCCGCTTGGCTTCAATACTGCGGGCGAAGCCACGAAGCAGTTGCGAGAGTATTACTCCCGAGTTGCCCCTTGCCCCCATCAAGGCGCCGTGAGCCAGGCGGGCAGCAAATTGACCAACATCCGTCTCGCGGCTTTCCAGAGCACAGTCGAGTGCCGCTCGCATTGTCTGCGACATATTCGACCCTGTGTCACCGTCTGGAACGGGATAAACGTTGAGCGCGTCAACCTCGGGCGCATGAGCAACCAACCACGATGTGGCCGTGGCAACAACTCCTTGAAGCTGATGTCCGTCGCATCCGGTCAGCACTCGTCTAGGCTTGCCCGAGAGCGCGTCCAACCTTTCTACCTCCGGCTAACCGCTTATTCGCAGGCCTTGTACGTTCACTTTGACACGAACGGACGCTGCGCCAAGCATGCGCTGCAGCGCCTCTCTTACGTTGTTAATGACGTTATTGGCGACCTCAGAGATACGTGTGCCGTATTCAACGATGATATAAACGTCGACAACAACTGATTCGCCCTGGATCGAGACTACGATGCCGCGATGATACCGGCGGTCATCCAGCAATTCCGCTTTACCGTGCTTCAGCTTCCGATCCGCGATCCCGACCACTCCATAACACTCTAGAATGACGCGGCTTGCGGCTGTCGAAATCGCGGCTGGCGAAACTTCGATCCTACCGGGTCTCTTATCTAGCTCGATCGCTCCGTCGTTCACTCGCGTATCTCCGCGCACTTGTGATTGGCGGATAGTGGCGCTCGATATGCGCCTTTGTTCTATCGGCGCCTACAGTATAGCGGCATGTCAAGTATCAAAAGCGGCATCGCGATGCCTTAAGCTCCACCACTACCGAGATCGATGGCATTGTAATGGACGACTTCAGGTGCTGACGCATACAAAGGGTAGAGGAGTGCCCGATATTCTTGATAGGCATCTGAGCCGCGAAACGCCATGGTGTGACCCTCGAGTGAATCCCACTCGATGCGGAGGACGTAGCGACTAGGATGCTCCACGCAACGGGTCAACTGATAGTTAAGGCTGTGTGGTGACTCCGCGATGTAGCGCTGCGCCTTGGCAAACGCAGCTTCAAACTCGCCTTCTCGTCCCTCTTGCACGTTTATGGTGGCAATTTCGATAATCAAGCGTACTCACCCTTCGGATCAGATGCCGCGCAGTTGCGGCAATCTCAGGATAGTGTGCCACAGAGACCTCCATCGCTGAAAGTCACACGCGCAGGCAAGTATCGTACAATATGGCCATTGATTATACGAAGCGAAGGGAAAACGACCATGCGGCCGGCGCATACCCTCGCGATCCTCGCCTTGGCGCTCCTGTTGGCGCTCGCATTCGTACAACCTGCATCGGCGGCTCGACATCATTTCTACGTTGGGACGATAACTAATATCTCGGCGAACTCACTGACCATCCACTCGAAAACGCATGCGGCTGATTACCATTTTGTCATCAACGGACAGACGCGCTTTCTACGTCGTGGCCAGGCGACGCCACGTTCCGCGTTCAAACGCGGCACGTATGTGACCGTGAGCTATAGCCCTGGTCCAAATAATTCGATGATTGCCTGGCATATCAGCATTCGGCGGTAGCATTGTCCGATTGACACTGCCCTTCTACTGGCATATCCTTACCAGGCAGCCGGATGCACCTGCATCCTGGGCGGTATAAATATGTCTTCAGCTGGAAACTTGGGTGGGGAGGTGATGACCAGAGTGGACGCAGGTCCCGATCACAGTCCTATGCCCGTTATGGGCCCCAAACCAGCGTGTTTAGTCATTAAGGCTTATGAGTACAGAACACCTACGTATGGACCGGCGAGCAATGGTCGTCGCACGTGGGGAGGCGCCCTTAGGCTAAGATAGGCGCAAGCCCCCGGCATACTTCCACCTCGTCTGGTCCGTATCCGACACGAAACCGAATCGTGCTTCATGCAAGCGCATTCACCGGACCTGATTTGAGGTGAATACTATGCCTTTCTTTAGCCAGATCGCGGGCCGTCCTGTGCTTGACGCACGAGGTCAGGCGCAAGGGAAAATCGCCGATCTCATTGTTTCCGCGGATTCCAGGTACCCCGTGATCAAAGCGGTCGCCGTGCGGGACGGCCGCAAGAATGAGACAACACTTGTGCCCTGGGAACAGGTGTTGAATTTCGATACAACAGTTGTGCTCCGTCGCGACCGCAGTGAGCTCACGCCGTACGTGCCGGCCAAGAACGAGCTATATGTCGGCAGCCAAATTCTGGACAAGCAGATTGTCGACGTCGAAGGTCGAAAAGTTGTCCGAGTCAACGATCTTCAACTTGCGCGCACAAACGGGCATTATCGGCTCATTGGCGTGGATATCAGTGGTCAGGCGCTGCTTCGCCGGCTGGGAATTCAGCAGGTTGCCAGCAAGCTCGGTATTCGGCCACGTGAGAACTTCATCCGCTGGGAAGACGTCGATACGATTGGCAGCGAAGCAGGTGGCTTAAAGCTGCGAGTGGCGCACGAAAACCTGGCGCGACTGCATCCGGCCGACCTCGCGGAAATCGTCGATCAGCTGAGCGTGCAGGAAGGCGTCGCCCTCTTCGAAGGGATGGACGACGAGATAGCCGCGGAGGCACTCGAGGAAGTTGCTCCCGAGCGCCAACTCTCCCTGCTCGAGCGCATGGAGAGTGAGAAGGCCGCAGACATTCTTGAAGAGATGGATCCGTCCGCGGCTGCCGACGTTCTTGGCGAAATGTCGGACGAAAAGGCGCGCGAGCTCCTTGCTTTGATGCAGCGTGAGGAGTCCGACGACGTCAAGGAACTGCTGAGCTACCGTGAGGACTCAGCCGGCGGCATCATGACGACTGACTACGTCGCAGTGCCTGAGACGTGGACGGCCGAACAGATCATGGAGTTCATTCGGGCCAGCGCGCCAGACATCGATGTGGTCCACTACATCTTCGTGGTGACCGATCTTGCAACGGAATCACTTGTTGGCGTTCTGACGCTACGCGATTTGATCGTAGCGGCGCCGGCCACACCTGCGTCTGAGTTTATGAATCGCGATGTAGTTTCGGTTCACCTGGACGACGATCAAGAACATGCGGCAAAGCTCATTGCCAAGTACAACCTTTTTGCGGCCCCGGTAGTCGACGACGACGGGCATCTGAAAGGCATTGTCACAGTCGACGATGCGATAGACATTATCTTGCCAACTGCCTGGAAGAAGCGTCTACCGCGACTATTCGCGTAGCAACACTACCTTACACATCGGCGTTGTTGGCCGGGCGCTGCTAAAGGCAGGGCCTAATGAATGGTGAAGGCGGCAGTGCCGACAGGCTTTTGGTTTGCTTCTACCAAGCAGCGCCATTGCCCTGGCTGAAGGGGACCGTAAATCCACGCGAGTTTCGTTCCGCCGTCCGCCTGCTCATCCTGATGATAGTAGTCGTCCGGCGCCGAAAGCTTCTGGAATCTGAATCGTATTGGCGTGCCAATGGGCACGCCCGGTAGTTTCGCCAGACAGAAGACCTGATTCGTATCCGATGGGATCGATGACATCGGATTGGTCATCGTGCCACTGATGTTCGTCACCACTTGAGCCGTCTGAGGCGCCGGCGTCTTTGTAGGCTCCGCAGTCGGGGGGTGCTGGCTGCTCCCCTTCGCCGTTGGCGCCGCGGTAAACGTGGCCGTTGGCTGAATGAATGCTGTTGCGCTCGGCGTTGCAACGGCCGTTGCAACGCTGGAATGGAGCTTGTTTAAAAGCACTCTTGCGGCTAAAAAGAAGCCCGCGGTGAGCAACAGCAGGAGGAACACGCTCACCAGGACGCTATATTTCGTTTGTGTCATGGCGAGGTCAGCGTACAGGCGAGCACCTGAAATGTCAACTCACTTTTATAGGCAAACAGGCCTCGTTAGTCAGGCGCGTTACACGCCCGGCCGCATCCGGTAGGCCAGGCTGCCGTGTACCCTGTATACTATGCCGCCTGACTCAAAGCGGTTTTGGAGGCGTCATGGAGCGCGAGCGGCCACACTACATTCTCACGTTTGACGGGGGCTCGAAGGGCAACCCGGGCCTCGGGTATGGAAGTTATGAAATTCGTACGTGTGACGACCGACACCGCGTCGAGCGTCGCGAGTACGGAGACAATATGACCAACAACGAGGCAGAGTATCGTACCCTGATTGAGGGTCTCAACGACATTGCCACAACGCTGCGCACTGCCGGAAAGGATCCCAAGACCTACCGAGTCAAGGTCCTGGGCGACAGTCAGCTTGTGATAAAGCAACTGAACGGCGAGTATCAGGTGCGCCATCCTATGATGCGCGAGCTGTATGAAGCGGCAAAGGCCTCTGCCGGGCAGTTCGGTTCGGTGCAGTTTAACTGGCATGGGCGCGCAAATAGTGTGAAAGCTCTGGGTCATTGAGTGGTAGACTAGCCAGGAACCACGTTGAACCTGCGCGACAGCGACTCGGCAAGCTGTAAAGACACGGTGATGTGGAGTTTGAGATGGAAGAGACCCTTCATGGCTGGCTGGACGCACTTGCCTCAGACGCGGCGACGCCGGGGGGAGGGGCAGCCGCGGCACTGCTCGTGGCTACGGGCGCCGCGTTAGTGGAAATGGCTTGCGGCCTGACACTCGGTCGTGAGAAATTCAAGGACGTCGAGCCGCTGATGCTCCAAACTCGCGCCGCCGCGAGTACCCTTCGCGCTCAAGCTGACCGACTCCGTGTCGAGGACAGCAGTGCATTTGAGGAGGTCTCGGCAGCGTACGGTCTACCGCGATCGACACCAGACGAGAAGTCCTTCAGAACCGCTCAGATCCAGCGCGCCCTGCGTCACGCCACAGAGGTGCCGCTCCGCAGCACGGAAACCGGCGTTGCCGTGCTGGAGCTTGCTGCAGCGGTAGCCTCCAGCGCGAACCCAAACGTGATCAGCGACGTGGGCGCCGGGGCACTTTCGGCGCGAGCGGGCGCCGAGGCATCCGCACTGAACGTGCGCATCAACCTGGCGTCAATCAAGGATGAGGGATATCGCGCTGACCGGGGAGCCGTGCTTGCCGACTTACTTCAGCGTGCCACGGTAGCAACCGAGACCGTGCTGGCGACTGTCAACGCGGCCATCGACCGGTAATGACATGACGGCGCTCGCAGTGCATCGACCGCAGGCGCGAATTCGGACGCTTGACCCGCAGCTCGCCGCACGAATTGCGGCCGGTGAGGTGATCGAGCGCCCGTCATCCGTGGTAAAGGAGTTGCTCGAGAACGCCCTGGATGCGGGCTCGACGTCAATTCGCGTCGAGCTTGAGGGCGGTGGTCTTGACCGCATACGCCTCATCGATAATGGGTGTGGTATCGCGGTCAAGGAGTTGGAGCTTGCCTTTCAGCGCCATGCAACGAGCAAACTCAGTACGTTGGAAGACCTCGATTCGATAACAACGCTTGGCTTTCGAGGCGAAGCTCTGCCGAGCATCGCCGCCGTCTCGAGCGTGCGCATTCGCAGCCGCCAAATGGATGATGTTGCTGGTGCATCATTACATCTTCGCGAGGGTGTTGTCGTCGATCGTCGCACCGAGGGCCTTCCTGCCGGCACAACGATTGAAGTGACCGAGCTCTTTGAGAATCTCCCAGCACGCAGAAAATTCCTCAAGGGTCGCCAGGCAGAAGCAGGTGCAGCTCAACAAGTTGTGATGCAATACGCCATCGTGAATCCCGGCGTGGCCATGACGCTCGTGGTTGACGGCCAAATCATGTTCAGTACCTCGGGCGCCGAGACGCTGCGAGATGTCCTAGCCTGCCTTTACGGGCTCGAGCTTGTCGAGCATCTTGTGGAGCTCGACGGTGACCGCCACGGTATTCGCGTACAGGGCCTCACCAGCAGAATTGGACACACGAAGGCAACGCGAACGCAACAATCGTTCTTCGTCAATGGACGATGGGTGCGGAATCGTGTGCTCAATGTCGCGCTTGAAGAGGGCTACCACAGCATGCTGATGGGTGGCCGGCACCCCATCGGCATCGTGTTGCTCGACGTGCCGCCGGACGAGCTTGACGTGAACGTGCATCCGGCCAAAACCGAGATCCGCTTCCTCCGCGAGCGCGACCTCTTTGGCGCAATTCGCCATGCAGTGCAGGCGGCCATTTCGCCAGGTCAGTCGATAGTTCAAGCGGTGGAGACCGAGCTGCAGCCTGAAGCGATAGATGCGCTGCAACTTCCTTTGATCGATCATCTGCCCTCGGAGGCAAGCGAACCCGAGCCGATCCTGGCGCCGCAGCGCGCCCTGCCCGCGCTCCGCGTGCTGGGACAGGCCAGCGCGCTGTTCATCATCGCCGAGGGACCCGAAGGTGTCTATATGGTCGATCAGCATGCAGCGCATGAGCGAGTTCTGTATGACGATTTGGCTGCCCAAATTGCCAATCGAAACGTGGCCGTCCAAATCTTGCTTGAGCCACTATTGATCGACGTGAGCCCGTCAAGCATGGAGGCGCTTCTCGCCTATGGCGATCTGATACGAGCGCTGGGATTCGAGGCGGAGCCGTTCGGCGATGCGACGTGCATGGTTCGCGCGGTGCCCACGATGCTTGGCGGCACTTCGGCCTCAGAGACATTGCAAGCCTTGCTCGAGGACCTCGCGGCGGGTAAGGAGCAGGCCGAACGGCAGGACAGGGTGCTCGCCACCATGGCATGCAAGGCTGCGGTCAAGGCAGGCCAGACCCTTTCTATGGAGGAGATGCGCTTTCTCGTCCAGCGGCTTGAAAATACAAATAGGCCCCAGACGTGCCCGCATGGCAGGCCAACCATGATTCTTTTGAGCACGTCGGCACTCGAGCGACAGTTCGGCAGGCGCTAACTTTGCATGGCCGGTCGCACGGCACACGGCTTTGGGCAAAGTGTTGCCAACCGAGACCTCGGAAACGTGATTACACCCCTATGCTCCGTCGGCGAAGTGTTAAAAAATCAGGCGCGTCCGAAGTGTGTCTATCAACTCCTGCACTGCCGCGGCGGACTTCTGAAAGGCCGTATGCTCTTCGTCCGTCAAGTTGATCTTAATGATCTGCTCGATTCCATTACTGCCCAGCTTTACGGGCACGCCCATGAACAGCCCGTGCACGTCAAACTCACCTTCGAGCAAAACAGTGCATGGTAGAATCCGGCGCTTGTCCATAAGGATGGCGTCGACCATGTTGCAAATCGCGGATCCAGGAGCGTAGAAGGCGCTTCCAGTCTTGAGCAACGAGACTATTTCACTGCCACCATAGGCTGTTCGGTGGCAGATCTCTTTGATTCGCTCCTCTGAGAGCATTTCGGTAATCGGAATCCCGGCGACAGTCGAGTAGCGAGGCAGTGGAACCATCGTATCGCCGTGGCCGCCCAACACAAAGCCGGTAACTTCCTGCACCGATACATTGAGCTCTTCGGCAATAAAGCACCTGAAGCGCGCAGAATCGAGCACGCCAGCCATCCCCATCACACGGTTCTTCGGCAGGCCACTTGTGTGGTAGGCAAGTTGCGCCATAGCATCCAGCGGATTTGTAACCACAATCAGCACTGCATTTGGGGATTGCGGGACAATCTTTTCGACAACCGATTGAACAATAAGTGCGTTCTGGAACAACAAGTCATCTCGGCTCATGCCTGGCTTCCGCGGCAGGCCCGACGAGATAACAACCACGTCGGAGTTAGCCGTATCCGCATAGTCCGTGGTCCCTATGAGCCTGCCGTCAAAGCCTTCAATCGGACCCGCTTGATGCAGGTCAAGCGCCTTGCCTTGCGGCAGGCCCTCAACCACGTCGACCATCACTATGTCGCAGTAGTCCTTCTTCGCCAGATATTGGACGGTTGCCCCGCCGACCATGCCTACCCCGACAACTGTAACCTTCTTTCGCATGACCAAACCTCCGCTCGCAGCCCAAGCGTGGCAGGCGTATCGCCAGCGTCGGCGACCGAGCCCACCGCATCGCAGCGCGATGGCTGAGGCGATTATATACTGAACCGGGGAGATGCACACCTTGGTTTGTGATCCCTGCCCCAAATCGCCTCGTAATCTGGTCGTTTCATAGCGAAGCTGAGCATGCTTCTGGTACCTTCCAAAGTAGACATATATACAGTCGCCGGCGTTATTCGTGGAGAGGACACTCAAAACATGCCCAAGTCAGGCACCAGAGCAGATACTGTGGATCTAGACAAATTAGACGGCGACCAGCTCAAACGTGTTGTCGGAAATTTACTCTCGAGCCTAAACCTTCCTGACCAGCAAACAATCGTCGACGGCCTTGATGACTCGAAGCTCAAGGACTTTGTCAGCGACCTGCTTGCCACGCTTCGACCGGCCGACACGTCCGGCATTGTCTATGTTGATGCGGACCGTCTCCGCCATTTTGTATCCGAGTTGTTGACAGCGCTCAACGTGCCGCCGCAAGACGCCTGGACGACCGCCGACGTGCTCGTCGCGGCGGACCTTCGCGGGGTCGATTCCCACGGAGTTGCGCGGTTGTATCAATACATCAAGCGCATTCGTGAGGGTCTCATCGAGGTGCATCCAAAGATAGAGGTGGTGCACGAAACACCTGTAAGCCTGCGTATCGATGCAGGAAACGGCCTTGGACAGGTTGCCAGTCATTTCGCGATGAACCGGGTAATCGAGAAAGCTCGGGAGTCGGGTGTGGGAATGGCCACCGTATTCCATAGCAATCACTATGGAATTGCCGGGTATTACGCGATGATGGCCCTGAAGTATCACATGATTGGATGGTGTTTCACTAACACCACCCCCTTGGTAATGCCTACGTTCGGCAAAAAGATTATGACCGGAACAAACCCCATTGCAGTGGCCGTCCCAGCTAAGGACGAGCGACCGTGGGTGCTCGACATGGCCACGAGCGTGGTGCCGCGCGGCAAGCTTGAGGTTGCGGCCCGCAAAGGCCTTGCCATGCCGACCGGTTGGGCCGTCGACAAGGATGGTCAGCCCACTACCGATCCGGAAGAGGCCCTGGCCGGCGGCGCACCGATGCCGCTCGGCGGGACGCGCGAGCTCGGCGGTCATAAGGGCTACGACCTGGCCATCTTCGTCGACATATTGTCGGGCGTGCTCTCAGGCAGCGCTTACGGCCCGCACCTGGCTGGATTCTGGGGCACGGAGAAACCGTCAGATATAGGCCACTTCTTCATGGCGATCAGGCCCGACCTGTTCATGCCGACCGGCGAGTTCCGCGATCGCATGGACGACATGCTCCGAGAGCTGAAGGATTGCCCGCCGGCCCGCGGCGCCGAACGCGTAATGGTTGCGGGGCAGCCCGAGGATGAGGCGACGGAACATCACAAGGTGACGGGCGTACCGCTCGACGCGAAGACGGCACAAAACCTACGCGCACTCAGCGAAGAGCTCGGCGTGCCCTTCCCGGGATAGTGCCAAAAGCACCTCCGGCATGGTGGATAAATTTGCACCATGCCGGAGGTGCGGGCTCTGACAACCGATGATCTTCAAGAGTTAGTCGGAGCTTCGTATGCGACGTGCCCGGGTGCACAGAACGTAGCAAGAGCCCGCGAGCCTTACTCCAGCACACGCGGCAGCGTGACGTGGAACGAAGTCCCGTGTCCAGGCCTGCTAACCACCCAGATCTGTCCGCTCATCGCCTCGACAAGCTTCTTGCATACAAAGAGACCGATACCGGTTCCGACTTGACCAGGCCGCGGCTGATGGCCCAGCGTACCGAAGCGTGTAAACAGGCGCGGCATATCCGCGTCTTCAATGCCCGGGCCGTGGTCCCGAACAATCACCTCAACGCTTTGGCGGTGAAGCTTCCAGCGAATGTGCACCAGCGAGCCTATGGGCGAGTATTTAATTGCATTGTCGAGCAAATTAGCAAATACCTGTATTGTTCGCTGGGCATCTGCTTGTACTCGAACCGGGGAGGCGCCGTGCGTGATATCCAGCTCCTGGCCGCGGTACTTCGTCCTCATTACCTCGCCGGCCTGATCGATCAGTGCTTCCAGCGAATAGTTCGAAATTTGGAGCTGTAGACTCTGATGCTCGACGTTCGAGAACAAGAGCAAGTCATTTACAAGATGCTCAAGTCGTGTGGCGGCACTCTGTGTACGTTCGAGCATGCCGCGTCGCCGTTCGTCATCCAGAGCTGTCCAGCGACTTAGCAGCAGCTCGATATAGCCCAATATTCCGGTAAGCGGAGTTCGCAGCTCGTGTGAAACGGTGGCGACGAAATCCTGGCGCATCTCGTCAAGCTGCGTCAACTTCGTGAGAGCTGCCTGCTGGGCGGCGCGCAGCTGCACCATGGTAACCACCTGCGCCGTTCGCTCGGCCAATAGTGCGGAGAGCTGTACCTGATGCGCTTCATACCTGCCGGGCAAACGGGAGGCGAAGGTCAGCCGCCCGACCACTGATCCGTTGACAAGCATGGGATAACTGAGCAAATCCTCGAATCGCGCCCCTCCTAGGATTCTCGCCAGCGCTGGGTCGCGCATGCACGCGGCCAGATCTAGCTTTTCCGGATCACGCCACAGCTGTTGCGTGCTGGCATTTTGCGGCAAGATTTTGAGTGAATCGCCGGTCGAGGAAGCGACTGACAATAACGAGTCACTAAAGAGGCTGATACTCGCTTCGTCATAGGTGATGAGCTTGGCGGATTCTTGCAGGATAAGCCCATAAATTGTCGCCGGATCGGCATCGGCGCCGATACTCGCACTGATCGTGCCGAGCACCGACGCGATTTGTAGGCGTTCATGCTCCACGGTGCGTATTTGCGATCGAGCTAATGCCGCCGCGGCCTGAGCAGCGAGCCCATTTATCAGGCCAATTGCCTCCGAATG
Source organism: Chloroflexota bacterium (assembly GCA_028287725.1). Taxonomy (GTDB): domain Bacteria; phylum Chloroflexota; class UBA5177; order JANWHV01; family JANWHV01; genus JANWHV01. The sequence goes on from JAQBPC010000324.1 coordinate 14,819, forward strand.
AAATGTCTTTCGACGTCGCCTATCTGTCAGAAGCAATGCTCCGAGCGTCACACCGTTGTGCCGAAGCGGCGCTACGACAGCGCTCTTCGCGTCCCCAACGTCAATCGGCAAAATGCTGTGGCTCGGTCGGCTACCGCTCGTGTCTCTGCCCAGCTCGGTGTCGACGATCATGCGGCGCTCTCTTACGGCCCGCGCTACAAGTGAAAATGGATAGTCGACAGTAATGCTTGTTCCTAACTCTTGCGGACCCGCAATACCGCTTTGTGCCTGCAGTTCCAGTTTCTGCTCATCGGGACGAAGAAGATACAGCGAGGCGTGGCTAGTGCGAAGCAATCGGTTCGCCTCATCGCAGATGAGATGCAGGACTACCTCGAGATCATCAGGCGCGTTATTCAGGGTTTCACTGAAATCAGCGAGGCCTGACAGCGAAGTACTCCGCTCGACAGCGTGCTGTGACAGCCGGGCATGGTAGATGCCGACTGCGGCCTGCTGTAGGACAACATGACAGCTATCGACGATTCGCTGGGTGAAGCGATACTCTGGATCGCGGCTGCCCACCTCGACAAGACCAAGTCGCTGTCCGTCCACCAGCAAGGGCATTGAAAGCTGGGTCTGCCAACCCTCGGCTATGCCCCATCTAAACGTGAGGCTGGCGCTACAACCGCTTTCGATATTTTCCGTATTCTGAGGTGTGCCGATTACCGCGCCGTCGATGTCTTCGAATTCCGGAATTGGGTTCAGTAAGTGTTCAATGGTTACGCCGGGGACCGCGTAATAGGCGACGGGTGTTGCGACGTGTGGCTGATCTTCGCAGAGTGAAATAATCGCGGCATCGGCGCTGGAAACCTGCACCAACCCTTGGGCCAACTCGCGAAGTACCACGTCGACTGTACGCGAGTCTCCAACACGGTGCTCCGAATCCAATAAGCTGCGAAGCTCGGCCTCCCGTATTTCGGCTTCCTCTTTAGTCTGCTCGCGATCGAAGGCCGTGCACAGCTGGTCCGTAAT
>JAQBPC010000373.1 GCA_028287725.1 Chloroflexota bacterium
TCTTGATACTCCGATAGAAACGATAAGGGAGAGAGTTGAGGGAAGAAACATTAATCTAACGAAAGACTCCTTTAAGATTGGCAGAGAAATGTTGGAAAATTATTTGAAGTATTGGCAACCTCCTAGTGAAGATGAAGATTACGTTCTCGCCAGTGAGGTGAAATAATGGATATCAGTTCTTAATATCCTTCTTCCCTAAAACTAATGTTGTAATGATAGATTGAATATAGAATATATCGTTTGGTTGTTCTCTAAACTAACCTCTAACTGTAGTTTCTTGTTCCGGAACATGTCTACTAGTGGGACCCGAACTGACTAAAGTGTGGAGCTATGCCAGCTTTGTTCCGGAAATTCGACGCGCTACGTACCCATTAAGGCGCGTTACTGGTAGCTTCCGTGGTTCGCGCCTCTTCCCTCAGCTGGCGCCGCAAGATCTTCCCGGTCGGTAATTTTGGCAAATCCGGCTTAAATTCGACACGGGTAGGCGCTTTGAAACTGGCTAGCCTCTGCTGACAATACACTATCAGCTCCTCCGCGGTTACGATTTGACCGTCACGCACCGCCACGTACGCCATTGGCCGTTCACCGGCATATGGATCCGGCATCGACACGACAGCCGCTTCGCGCACGGCAGGGTGGCGATAGAGCACCTCTTCTACCTCGCGCGGCCATACTTTGAATCCGCCGGCATTGATCATGTCCTTCATACGATCGACGATCGTGAAGTAACCATCCTCGTCGACGGTTCCAACGTCGCCAGTGTGGAGCCAGCCTCCGCGCAACGCCTCCTCGCTTGCCTCGGGATTACGCCAGTAGCCGATCATCACGTTCTCGCCGCGGATAACAATCTCCCCCTCAGCGCCGACCGGCACTTCTTGGCCGTCCTCGTCAACCACTTTCGCCTCAACCCCAGGAATGACCGGCCCTACTGTACCCGGTTTGATTACAGGTCCTGCGCTGTTGCTGTGGGAGACAGGCGACGTTTCTGTCAGCCCGTAACCTTCGGCAATAACTACGCCGGAAATATCCTTGAATTGCTTCAATATCTGGGCAGGCAGAGCGGCCGCGCCGGAATTTGCAACGCGAATGCTGGACAAGTCATAGTTGTTCAACTCAGGTAGGTTCACAAATGCTACATACATTGGAGGCGCACCCAAAAATAGGGTGCATCGGTACCGCTGGATTGCTTCGAGTACCGGCACAGCCTCGAATCGGACCATCAGGACAAGTGCGCCGCCGACTCGTAACACGCAGTTGAGACCGACATTCATCGCGTAAATATGAAATAGCGGTAAGACGAGCAACAAGCGGTCATCGGCATTGCTCGACATCTGCTTGACCGCCTCGATCTGTTCGCAGTTCGCGATGAAGTTGCGGTGCGTCAACATTGCGCCTTTTGAGCGCCCCGTCGTGCCGGACGTATAGCAAATTACTGCCAGGTCGTCTGGCGAGATCGCTACAGGAGTGCGCGGCGTTGCCGTGGGATCCAGGACCGGTGGAACCGCGGGCCACCACGTAAGATCACAGGTGGGTTTTGTGCCGGCTACGACGATTACTTCACGAATTGAAGGGGCTTGGGCGACTGCGGCCATCACCTGCGGCTGGAACGCCTCATGCGTAATGACCAGACATGCTTCGCTGTCGTTCGCGATATAGGCGATTTCCTCGGCTTTGTAGAGGACGTTGATGGGGACGACAACCGCGCCAAGCCTCAACACACCGTAATACGCAAGTACGAAATGTGGAATGTTCGGCAACATGACACAGACCCGGTCGCCAAGGCCGACCCCACGCTTCGCCAGCGCGTTGGCTGTTATCTCGATTAGCTGGTTTAGCTGCGCATAGCTAATCTCGTGTTCTTGAAAGATGATGGCGGTTTTACCGCCATCGACAACCGCAACATCCTGGACGAGGTCTGCAAGCGTTCGGGCATTCGACATTGCTACCCCCTTGCCGCACCAGGCTCGGAGCGACCCAATGCGCATTCGTGCGAATGAGGCCGTCATTGCTGCCGGCTCGGCTCAATAGGCTTCCGCAAAGTTGGGATCCGCAAAGTTGGGAGGAGAGGCTACGACCATAATACAGTCTCGTTGGTGCATAAGCCATATAGAACGGGCTGGCGAAAGCCTGCCCTAGCGCCCGGCATCGTAGAAACGCTAGGCTGGGTACAACGAGAATGCAAACGTCCGAAACTCCCTAAACTTGAGTCTTCAAAGATCGCGTGCGTTGTGGGCCATGTTACACTCGCCAATAGTGAGATATCCACAAGGACAAACTACGGCTCTGAATGGAAGTCAAACCCTGGCGCCTAGTCGCACTGAGCTTGTACATTCACGCTTCTCCGAGGTTGAAATCCTGTGACAACGCCGCCGACTACGCCACGTCCCGCTGCCGCGCTAACCTTGCTGCGTGACCGAGACGGCTTTGTTGAAGTATTCATGGTCCAGCGGCACTCGAAGAGCACATTCATGCCTGATGTCTTCGTGTTTCCGGGTGGTGCAGTTGCCAATTCAGATAGGTCGTTAGAGCTGACGCCAGGCGCCTGCGCGGCTGCCCCGCCTGGGCCTACCGAACTTGGGTCGGGATTCAGAATTGCCGCCATACGCGAATGCTTTGAGGAGGCGGGCGTGTTGCTGGCGCGCAATACAACATGCCTGGACTTGCTCGACGCTTCCCGCGTGGAGAAGCTCGCGCACTATCGAGCCGCTCTGCAAAATCGCGATGCTGATTTGACCAGGCTCGTGCGGGCCGAGGAGCTTGAGCTTGCCACGGACTTGTTGCTGCATTGGGCCCACTGGATAACACCTGAGACGTTGCCGGTACGCTTCGACACCCAGTTCTTCATCGCGCAAATGCCCGAATCGCAAACCGCGACGCACGATCGGCTTGAGACCACGGACTGCGTCTGGATCACACCCGAATCGGCGATCTCGCGTTATGAGCGCGGTGAATTTCCGCTCGTTATCGCAACTCTCCAGCAGCTTCAAGGTCTAACCGGATTGGTAAGAGCCTCGGACGCATTCGACCGGTACGCAGACGCGCGGGTCCGCACCGTGAGGCCGCGCCTCATTTCGCAGGATGGTGTCGACGAAGTCGTTTTAGATCAGGATCCCTAGGAATTACGCCTATGTCACTTCCGCATGGGATCGAGATTGTATTAGCTCCGAATCCATCAGTCTACACAGGCTCGGGCACGAACACCGTCGCAATTGGCACGCGCGATCACGGCTGCGTCGTTGTAGACCCAGCGTCCGAAAGCGCCGACCATCTCGATAGACTGGCCGATATAGTGACAGGCTATGGCGGCCTTTCGGCGATCCTGATTACGCATGGTCATCACGATCACCTGGATGGCGCCACGTCCCTTCGTGATCGTTTTGAGGCGCCGATCGCCGCATGGAGTAGGGAAGCGCATCCGGGTGTCGATATTGAGCTGCGAGACCGGCAGTTGCTCCGTGCCGGGCGGCGCACTATCGAAGCAATCTACACACCAGGGCATCGATTCGATCACCTGTGTTTTCTGCTACCGCAATCACAGACGCTGCTCGCCGGCGATCTCGTGGCCGGCGCGGGGACGGTATTGATTTCCCCGCCAGAGGGCGACATGGATGAGTACCTGAATTCTCTTCGCCGCGTTCAGTTGCTACGCCCGGCGTGCATCGTACCTGGTCACGGACCGGTCATCGAGGATACCTTAGCGTTGCTGGCAGACTACATTCGGCATCGGCAGGCACGAGAGAAGTCAATTCTCGATCTGATTCGAACCGCTCAGATCGGCGTGGATGCCATCACAGAAAGCGTGTATGCCGGTTTGGATGCCAGTCTACTTCAACTTGCGAGGCAAACCGTCCGTGCCCACATGCTCAAGCTCCAACGTGACGGGGCAATCGAGCGCGTCACCGACTGTTGTGGGACTGATGAGTGGCGTCGAGCTAGCTGAGCAACACAAATTCAGCTGTTCCCGAGGCAGCTGTGCTCCCATCCTGTTTCCGTGCAACCACGTCGCAAGCATAGACCATTCCCGGGGAATCGGGCGTCGCCGAAGTTATTGCGCCACCAACGGTTAACACGTCGCCGACAAACACCATACCGGTGAAACGGAGATCGAACGATCGAAGGAACCCGTCGCCGAGGAACGGGGAAAATAGCCGGCCAACTGTCGCCATGGTCAACATTCCGTGCGCGATGACCCCAGGCAGGCCAGCACTTGAGGCCGCTTCGTCGATTGTGTGGATAGGGTTGAAATCGCCTGAAGCACCTGCGTACTTGATTAGCTGAAGGCGACTTATTGGATCCAGCGTGACCAACGAAAGGATAGTCCCTGGCGTCAAACTTGGATAGATGCCTTCGCTCATTGGCGCAGACCTCGCGTCACAACTTCGGTGATGATGAGTGTGGCCACTGATGAAAAGATCTCCGCGCCTCCAGGCTCGCACCCAGAGCGGTGCAGCTCGAGGAACGTGAGGAGGCCCTGACTACCTTGCTTGGAAAATGTCTTGCCTACTGAGAGCGAACACCGATCCTACTCGCCCACGAGCTATGGCCGGTGATATCTGAACCTCTGGCTCCCATGAATGAGTCCAGAGGTTGGCAGTGTAAGCTCGTCGACGACCCCGTAATCGAGCGTGACTGGAAACGTCGGCGGCGCGATTAGCCTGCCGAATCGAGAGGCGTGAGCAACTTCATCGTCGAAATAGATCGGGTTGAGATCGCCGATTGCCAGAGCAAAGCGCTTTACGGCTCCGCGCTCGATCCAATTCGTTACAGGCGATGAGCTGCGACCGACTACGTCATCCCACATACTGTCACCTCACTTCTTCTGGGCCCTTGAAGGTCGCGTGAGAGTTTGTGCCTAAGCCTTTGGTCCACCAGCCACATAAAG
>JAQBPC010000377.1 GCA_028287725.1 Chloroflexota bacterium
CATCAGTGCATCGTTGCTCTCGATATATCCTGATGTGGGAACAGTAACGTCGCTCGAAAGGGACGACTGTGGCAGCACAGATCGCGGTGAATCGGCGACACGGCCATCGCCGCCTTGTGCGACAACAAACTGGCGAAACTTCTCCAATGCTGCGCCGCTGTCCAGCAGCCCAACAAGGTCATCTCTTGCGCCGTTCATGTCCGAGGAATTGCGTGCAAGCAGCAATAGCCGGCTGCCTATAACGAGGCACAGCTCGCGAAGGTCGGCCGGGCCTTTGCCGCGAAGAGTCTCAACTGCCTCTTCAACTTCTAGCGCGTTACCCACGGTCAGTCCAAGGGGCTGGTCCATACTTGTTACCACGGCTTCAACCGCACGCCCCGCAGCGGCGCCAATTTCCACCATGGCTCGCGCCAGGGCAAAGGCGTCATCCGGTGCGGACATGAATGCGCCGGATCCTGTCTTGACGTCAAGTACTATGGCTTGCGCGCCGGCCGCGAGCTTTTTACTCATGATGCTGCTCGCGATGAGCGGCAGGCTGTCGACCGTCGCCGTGACGTCTCGCAGGGCGTACAGGAGCCCATCCGCGGGGACGAGCTTACCGGTTTGCGCCACTACCGCGAGTCCAGTCCGCTGCACCTGCCGCACCATCTCGTCTGGGGAAAGGTCGGTGCGGAACCCAGGGATTGCTTCCAGTTTGTCGAGGGTCCCACCGGTGTGGCCAAGACCACGGCCAGACATCTTCGCTACCGTCAAGCCGGCGGCTGCCACCAGTGGGCCCAGCACAAGTGTCGTCTTGTCACCTACGCCGCCCGTGGAGTGCTTGTCGACCGTTACACCGGGAAGCGCTGACAGGTCCACCGTGTCGCCGGAGGCCACCATCGCCAGCGTCAGGTCTGAGGTTTCACGCGGATTCAGGCCTCGAAAATAGATGGCCATGAGTAACGCTGCCATTTGGTAGTCGGGTATCTGGCCGGCAACGTAATCACCAATAAACTGGCGGATTTCCTCGCCCGACAGCTCGCCGCCATCTCGTTTCTTCCGGATAAGGGCGTACACGGACATGCCTCCGAAGATCCAGTCGTTATGTGCAGATAAGCCAGGGAAAGTCGGGCCGATCACGCCATCACCCGACTGTGCGTTAGGGCAAACTCCGCCGGCTGGAGTATAGCATAGCGGTTACCACCTCATGGCCGACCTACGCATCGGCATGGCACAGTAACTGCTGGAAATCCGCCGGGGTGGTACATTGAAAGCGACAGATAGGAGATTTGTGGAGCTAGAGTCACCGCTTGAGCCGCATCGCGGCAGAGACACGGCGCCACTTGCCGCCACGCCAACACCCCGATATCGCATGGTTGTATCCGATATCGACGGCACCTTACTCAACAGTGAATCCGAAGTCACGGATGCCGTGCGCGCCGCTGTGGCCGAGGCCCGCCGTGCCGGCGTGATATTTACGTTGGCAACGGGCAGGCGCTACGCTACAACTGAGAAGATTCTCCGGGAGCTGGACCTTCTCCCTGATGGTGCGCCTTTAGACCTGGATGGCCTTGCCCGCGATTCTCGCGCAGCTCAAGCGCTCATGAGCCCGCCGATTGTCCTGCAAACGGGTGCGGTGGTAGTAAGTGCTGACGGCCATCAGCTGCTATTTCGTGATCCTATTGCTCATGAGGACGCGAAGTATGTCTTGCGCGTCCTTTTGAGCGCGGGCCTTCAGCCGATTTTGTATGAGGACCGCATCCCACACCAGCGGCTTTACACGGGACCTGAAGAGTTTGATTCGCCGGGCGCGCGCCAGTATCTGAGCAATAATCCGCACCTTGTGGTTCGTGTCCCGTATGACGAGCTTATTGTCGAGGGCGATCAGCTGCAAATCGTGGTGGTCGACCGTCGAGAAGCCCTCGAGCCCGTCATGCCACGTCTCGAATTCGCGCACTGTAGGACGTTGCTCTCATACAGTGGTGCGCTCGACAGCTGCTTTATGGAGGTTTTCCACAAAGGTTGCACCAAACGCCGCGCTGTGAAGCGTCTCGCCCAGCACCTCGGATTCGGCATCGAGGACACCGTTTGTATCGGAGACAACTGGAACGACATCGAAATGCTGGCCGGGGCAGGCTGTGGCGTGGCGGTAGCCAACGCTGAGCCTGGAGTGTCGCCATTTGCGAGGCGCATTACCGTGTCGAATGACGAAGATGCGGTCGCCGTCGTTCTTCGAGACATTCTCGCCGGCCGCGAGCCTGGGCAAGCTAACCCCGCATACGGGCATGGCCCGGTCGCGGCCCAAATCGTCGCCGACTGAGCAGAACACGGAACAAGGTGCGGCGTGCATTTTCTCTAGCGGGAGAGCGACACCGCCAGCTCAAGCAACCCAAACTGCAAAATATCTCCTTCTTGGAGGAGCGTCCATTCCTGTGGCTGCAAGGTTGACCAATTCGGTTGACCCGCCCGCTTAAGCCGCGTTCCGTTGGTACTTGCAAGATCTCGAATAGCATACCCAGTATCCCTTCGCGCTATCTCAGCATGTCGACGGGACACGCCAAGATCTTCAGCCTCACCAGGGTCGCATGCCTGCGATAAGTTGATGTACGGCTGTGACGATGAAGAGGCGGAGTCCAATC
>JAQBPC010000419.1 GCA_028287725.1 Chloroflexota bacterium
CGAGTGCCATAGTTTGCTTCGACGGCGTCCTGGATGGCCATGACTCGACCCGCCGCGTCTGGAATCTTCTGACCTCAACCTACTTCAATCGCAGCCGAGATACCTCCGCCAATTGGGCGGTTGTGGAACCGCCCTTCGGCTTCCCGATCGGGCGACGACCGGTAGGACTCCGCTCAAGACCTGTAAGCGAGCTGCTCTCTGTTCTTCCCTATTGCTGGTGCCGTGCGGGAGGGCGAATATTAGAAGCCCAGCTCTTGCTTGACCAGAATGATCGTGATTCGATCCGGCATGAATTCGCGGTTCACCACCAGCACCTTGTTCACGGCGCTGCCCATGCCATAGGCTTCGCGGGCGCGCTCATCCTCACGTGGAAGGCTATATTCATAGATTCTCTTGAACGCCGCATCGCGATCCGCGACGATCTTCTGGCTCCCGACCACCCAGATCACAGAACCGGCTCCGTAGACATACGCCGCATGCTGGCTGCCGCTCGCCGAGGCGACTAAGACCTCACCGTGCTCGGTAACCGCGTGTACGCTTCCGATTGTATAATCCGGGCTGGCGCCTAGGCGCCGCATCTCGGACCACTGCGTCTTCATGTCCATCTGCAGCAGCTTTGGGCGGACTGCATCAAAGCGCCGGGGCTCGGTCACCTCCGATGGCTCGTTGATCTCCTCCGCCACCCCGATGGTCTCGAGCGTCCTGGAGGTCATGGTCAATACCTGCGCGCCTACCGGAAGTAGCTTGAAGACCTCGTGACGGGCCGCGTCCCCGGTGTCCGCGACGATCGTTCGCATGCCGTTAGCTTCCAAAGCGGCTGCCGTCCTTGCAATTTGTTCATCCGAAGCAAGTTTTGCCCAGGCCCTGTTGGGTGTCAGTACACTTGTCATTGCGCGTGCTTCCTCCTCGTTCGAGTCGTTTGATGATCCATGACAGCAGCGTACGTCCGTCAGGTGCCCTGCACCTCCCCCAATCAGGCGATTGGGAAAGGGCACGCCGACTCGCTAGATCGGGTGAATGTCCCAGCAAGGACCGTTTGGGCGATGTACCCAATTGGCGGTCGGATGATGCCTGGGTACATTCTGGAGTAGACCCTATTTCCAGGTGCCATACTAACCAGGGCCATAGACGAAACGAGATGGCACATGCCAGAGGCCATATCTTCCACCAACGTCGTCGCTGCCCGCGATGGGGCAGACCCGACGTCCTTTCTGGGACGCACGCAGGAACTGGAGCTGATTCGCCTGCTGCTTGTCGGCGGCACGGCTCGGCTGCTCACACTGACCGGCGCCGCGGGTGTGGGCAAGACCCGTCTCGCACTCGAGGCAGGCAGGAGATTCGGCAACGCTTTCCCGGATGGCGTCCGGTTCGTGGATCTCACCACCGTCCGCGACCCGGCCGACGTGCAATTCGCCCTGGCAGGGAGCCTGGGTTTGCGAGATATTGGCGCCGCTCCCATCCACGAGCGGCTTGCGGCGTCGCTGGGAGCGCACCAGACCCTGCTGATTCTGGACAACTTTGAGCAGGTTCTCCTCGCTGCCCCCTTGCTCGACACGCTGCTTTCTCTGGCTCCCGGGCTCAAGCTTCTCGTCACGAGTCGAGAGCTGTTGCATCTCCGTGCGGAGCAGACCTTGCCGGTGCAGCCCTTCGGCCTTCCGGATCCCGCCCACCTTGGGCCCTTGTCGACGCTGGTTGAGATTCCATCCGTGGCGCTTTTCCTGCAGCGGGCTCAGATGATCAATCCGGGTTTTCGACTCACGGACGAGAATGCCCAGGCGGTGGCAGAGCTCTGTGTGCGCCTCGACGGACTACCGCTTGCCATCGAGCTCGCCGCGGCACGCACGCAGTTGCTCTCTCCGCAGATGTTGCTCGAACGCCTGGAGCAGCGCCTCGCCCTCCTTCACTGGGAAGCACATGACCTCCCCGTGCGACAGCACACTCTGCGCTCGGCCATCGCCTGGAGCTACGATCTTCTCGTCCGCGACGAGCAGGTCCTGTTCGCCTGCCTGGGCGTATTTGTCGGTGGATTTACGCTGGAGGCAGCAGAGACAATTGTCACCAACGGACGGAACCACCGAGTCGACGTGCTCGAGTGCCTGGCCTCGCTGGTCGATAAGAGCCTGGTCCTCCGCGTGGATTATGGCGATGGCGGGTACCGTTTTCGTCTCATGGAGTCGGTGCGTGACTTCGCGCTCGAACAAGTGGCACGCGCTGAAGAGGACGACGCCGTTGGGCATGCGCATGCCCACTATTTCCTGGAGTTGGCTGAGCGAGCCGCACCAGAGCTCGTTGGGCGTACGCAGAGGGCCTGGTTTCTACGGCTCGAGCAGGAGCATGGGAATCTATGGGCCGCCCTTCGGTGGTGGTGGAACCACGGCGAGAACGAGCCGGCGCTTCGGCTAGCAGCTGCGTTGGGGTACTTCTGGGAGGTGCGCGGCTACCTCAGAGAGGGACAGGAGGCGCTGGAGAGGGCGTTGGCACGCGTGCCAGGTGCCGATCCACGTCTACGCGCCAGAGTGCTCAACCGGCTGGGGAGCGTGCTCATATCGCAGGGTGAAGCAGAGCGCTCGCAAGTCGTGATCGAGGAAGCACTGGCGCTGGGACGCGCGCTGAAGGATGCCGACATTACCGCGCGGTCGCTCACCCAGCTAGGGCGTCGCGCGATCTCCGTCCGCCTTCCTGAGGACGGCACGCGGGAGGCAACGCGGCTGCTGGAAGAGGCGCTGGCACTCCGGCAGCAGATGGGGGACCGGCGGGGCGCCGCCAACGTTCGCACTCCGCTGGGCTGGCTTGCCCTCGGTCAGCGAGCGTACGAGCGAGCGGAACCCTTGGGACAGGAGGCCCTGGCGGCATACCGGGAGGTCGGGGATGAGGCCGGAGCGACCGTCACTCTCGTCATGCTCTGCCTGGCCGCGGGAGAGCAGGGCGCTACCGCGCGTGCGGTTGCGCTTGCGCGGCAGGGACTCGAGGCCAGCACTCGCCTCCAAGATCGGCGCCTGCTCCTGTTGGAGAGCTATGTCGTCGTGTGGTGGCTCGCGGGAGAGCCGGGAGATGCGGAGCAGCTGGCGATCCTCCTTGGGGCTGCCGAAGCGATGGGTGACGCGATTGCGTCCGTACCGGGTGGATGGCCGAAGGCGCGGACGCCTGAAGCCGCCGCGGCGCTGCAAGCGCGCCTGGGGAAGGAACGCTTCGACGCGGCGTGCAAGGAGGGACGCGGACTGTCCTTCTCGCAGATTGGCGAGCTCGTATCGCTGGTGCTGAACGACGTTGAAGCAGGCGGCGCGGACGCCGAGGAATCGAGCGAGAAGCGGCGTCCGCACACCATCCTGAGCAAGCGGGAAGACGAGGTGCTTCGGCTGGTCGCGGAGGGCCTAACCAATAAGGAGATTGCGCGAGAGCTCTTTGTCACCGAGAACACGGTAAAGACCCATGTGACGTCGCTGTTTAATAAGCTTGGCGTAGATTCTCGAGCGCGTGCGGTTGCAGTGGCGGCCAACGAAGGACTATTGGACGAGGCCACGGGAGAAGCCTAGGCCGGCGGCTATGGAAACCTCGACCCGAAGCGGCCTGAGGCCGCGACCCACCCTCCGGGCGGGTGCCCCGTGGCAAGGACTGTGAGAACCACCCGCAAACGGACTCTCTCTGTCAATACCCTTTCCGCGAGCGACGGCGCTGCTGCAGACGGGCTTGAGTTAGCTGGCTTTGGGCGAGGCGCGCTGTGCGCAAGCTTGCCGGTAGCGCTGGGCATCATACGGCTCCCGGCGGGTCCACATGGCCCAGAGGATGCCCGCCCAGCGATTGGCGATCACCCGGTAGGCGGCCTGCGCGCTATCGCCCGCAGCCCGCCGTGCCCGATAGAGCGGCAGCACCCAGGCGGCCTCCTGCTTGCCGGCTGCCGCCTGGAGCATGCTGCAGCGGGCCCACTGGATCAGCGCGCCGTGCAGGGCCTGGTTGCAGGCCCGGCGGCGCACCACCACGCACCGCTTGCCGCTGCGGATGGTCACCGGGGCGGTCCCGCCGACCGCCCGCAAGTCCTCCGGTCGCGGCAGCCGGCCGCGGTCCTCGCCCAACTCGCCCAGCACCTCCGCGGCCGTCACCACGCCGGCGCCGGGCAGCGCCAGAAAGAGCCCGCCATCCGGATGGCGGCCCAGCAACGCCGCCAGGGCACGCGCATGCTCCTGCTTCGCCCGCAGCACGGCCTCGAGCGCGTCGACCAGGCTGCGCATGAAGCGGCAGCGGGCGCGCACCACCCCCGCGTTGGGCTGCTGCAGGCTGGGCGCCGCCACCCGGGCCAGCAGCGCCGCCACCCGCTCGGGCCGCGTGTAGCGCTGCTGCTGGCACCAGGCACGCACCGCGGCCGGGCTCGCCGTCTGTGCCGCCCGCGGGTCGGGAAACGCCCGGAGGAACGCCAGCGTCAGGGGCTGGTCCAGCCGCGCGAACAGCTCCAGGGCGAGCGGGTAGTAGTCGGCCAGGCAGGTGCGCAGCTGGTTGGCCAGCCGCACCCCCTCCCCCACCAGATCGCGATGCGCCCGCGCCGTCAGCCGCAACTCGGCGGCCACCTCGCCCTCGGCCTGCAGCGGCCGGTAGCGATGGCCATCCGTGCGCAGGATATGGGCCAGCACCCAGGCATCCCGCCGGTCGTCCTTGGCCCCGGCCTGCGCGTAGCGGTCGCGGTAGCGGTCCACGGCCTTGGGGTTGACCGGATAGATCGCCACGCCCCACCCCAGCAGCGTGCCCACCAGCAGCCCATCGGGCCGCTCGATCGCCACCCAGACCGCGGCGGCCTTGGCCAAGGCCGCCAGGCGCTCCTCTAGCTCGGCTAACCCCGCCACGCTGTGCGCCACCTGGAACTGGGCGACCTCCCGCGCCTGGGCATCGGTGACCGCCACGTCGTGATGGTCCCCCGCCCAATCGATCCCCACATACCACACCCCAGCCATCGCTCGCTCCTTCCGCACGCGCGGGCAACCGCCGCACCACCCTGGCCGCCCTATCCTAGTGCTCGCGACACCACTCTCTCTTAGCCATCCCGGTGCAGCCGGGCCGGGGGGCGCGGTCCGCTTGTAGCAGTCGCACTGCAGGTACCCGAAGCGCTCACCCCAGCCCTGCTCTCTCAGTGTGACGGATAGGGTACCCGGGCCCGAAGATCGTGGTTTCCAAATACCTTCAGTTACCTACTCAGTTAGAACGAGACCGGCAGTGCGGTGAGGCCGCGCAGACCGAGATTCTGCCTCCAGGTCAGTGGGCCGGGGTCCAGGCGCATATCGGGCATGCGCTGGAGCAGGGTGGCAAAGGCAATGTGACCCTCGAGCCGTGCAAGTGGAGCGCCGAAGCAGAAGTGGCTGGCCCAGCCGAATGCGACGTGCCGGTTGTCCTGGCGCCCAACGTCCAGGCGATCCGGGTCCGGAAACCGGGCTGGGTCGCGGTTCGCGGCGCCCATCACGGCGATCACGCCCTGGCGCTGCCGGATAGCCGTGCCGCCTATCTCGACGTCTTCCACGGCCATGCGAGCGGTATGCTGGCTTGGACTCTCGTAGCGGAGTAGCTCCTCGATGGCGGTGGGGATCAGTGCGGGGTCGGCATGCAGCCGCTCGAGCTGATCGGGGTTGCGCAGCAGCGACAACACGCCATTGCCAATCAGGTTGGTCGTCGTTTCCTGGCCACCGACCATCGTCACGATCATGTTGGCGATTATTTCTTCCTCTGTCAGCCGATCGCCCCGATCCTCGGCGGCGATAAACGCGTTGATCAGGTGATCGCTCGACCCGTTGCGGGGACTGCTGATTGCCTCGTGAAAGTAGGTGGTCATTTCGTTCACGCAGCGGAGCACCTTGGAGGCGCGTTCAGGATTATATTGGAAGTTGCCGAGCACCTCGGCGAAATCGGCGGACCACGCTTTCAGCTGTTCTCGATCGCCGGGCGGCATACCAAGCAATTCGGCCATGACGATCGTCGGCAGGGGAATGGCCAGGTCCTCCATCACGTCCATCTTGCCGGTGTCCTGTACGGAGTCGAGTAAGTGATCCACGATGTCCTGAATGTGGACGCGTAGCGATTCGACCCGGCGCGGGGTAAAGGCTTTGGAGGCAATACCTCGGATCCTGCTATGCGCGGGCGGGTCCAGGAAGAGCATCTGCCGGATCATCACCTGTGCGATTGGGTTCAGCGCTTCCAATCCCACGGCCGTGAGCTGTTCGGGTGTCGGCGTGGTGTTGGCGGAGAAGTACGGCTCGAGCAGCACCGTCACCACGTCCGCGTAACGGGTCACCACCCAGGCATTGAGGTAGGGATCCCAGTGCACGGGGTCCTCGGTACGGAGCTGCTGGTACAGCGGGTAGGGATTGGCAAGGATCTCTGGTTTGAGCAGGCGGACGAGGCTCAACGCCGGATCCGTCCGGCGGCTTGCCGATGGGGCGCCTCTATGTGGTGCGGTCACGGCACTTCCTCTGGTATCCGGTGAATGAACTGCAGTCTAGAACGGTCATGTGGCGGCGCGATGGGCAGCATGCTACCCCAGTAGCCGCAGGGCTTCGTCGTCGCTCATCGACTCGAGCTTGGCCAGGATGAGTCCTTCGATTTCAACGGCTAGCTCGGCCACGGTGGGGCCGGCGAAGAGGCTGTAGAGTGTCAGCTCGACACCGAAGGTATCGCTCACCCTGGTAATGACTTGCGTGCCGAGCAGCGAATGACCTCCAAGCAGGAAAAAGTTATCGAACACGCCGACCCGCTCGAGGTTCAGCACCGAGGCCAGGATGGCCGCCACCTGCTCCTCCAGTGGCGTGCGCGGCATCACGTAGTCGCTCTCCTGCGCCACGTTGGCGGCATCCGGGGCGGGGAGCGCGGCGGCATCCAGCTTCCCGTTGGGCGTCAGCGGGAGCGATTCAACCCAGACGAACAGCGAAGGAACCATGTACTCCGGAAGCGCGTCCGCGGCGAAGTCTCGTAGCTCGCCGGCAGCCGGCAGCTGAGTATCTGCCGGCACCAGGTAGCTCACGAGGCTCTTATCTCCCTCGGCATTCTCCCGCGCTACTACCGCGCACGTTTGGATTGCGGGGTGTTTGCTCAAACGCGCGACAACCTCGGCGGGCTCGATGCGGAAGCCGCGTATTTTCAGCTGCTCGTCGATCCGTCCCTGGAAGCTGATCTGGCCATCCGGCAGGAGGATTGCGTTGTCGCCTGTCCTATATATGCGTGCGCCTGGAGAGGTATCGAACGGATGAGGGATAAACTTCTCGGCGGTGATGTCCGGTCTGCTCCGGTAACCGCGCGCGAGCCCAGCGCCGCCGATACAGAGCTCGCCTGCTTCCCCGACCGGTTTGGCACGCAGCTGTTCATCCAGGATGTAGACCTGCACGTTGTCGATTGGGCGGCCAATACTCGGCAGCGTCTTGCCCTCCGCGTCCGGCAGTACCACGCCTGATGTGGCGACGACCGTGTTCTCGGTCGGGCCGTAGTTATTGACCAGTGTGAATGGCAGCGACGCCGGCGGATATCGGTGCAGGGTGTCCGCACCGGTGAGCATGAAGCGCAGTGCGGTTTCGGCCGGCCAATCCAGGGTGATCGCTGCCTCGACCAGGGCAGTTGGCAGGAAGCTGATGGTGATTTGCTGCGCGACAAGCCAATCGCGCAACAGCCGAGGCGTTACCCGCGTGGCCTCATCGGGCATATGAATACTCGCGCCCGTGGTGAGGTACGGCCAGAGCTCCCAGACTATGGCATCGAAGGCGGAACCCGCGACCTGGGTAGCCCTATCGGCCGCGGTGACGGCGAATGCGCGCTGATGCCAGTACACCAGGTTCAGCAAGCTGTCGTGGGCGATCTCCACACCCTTCGGCTGTCCGGTTGAGCCCGAGGTGTAGATCACGTAGGCCAGGTGCGAGACGTTCGTCTCGCGCGTTGGCGGGCCGGCCGGCGCCTGCGCGAGCATCGCGGCATCTCTGTCCAGCGCCACGATTGTGCACTCTGTCGCGGCCACCAGATGTGCGAGATGCTCCTGGGTCACCACGACGGGCGCCTCTGCGTCGTGGAGCATAAATGTAAGGCGGTCGGCCGGGTAGGAAGGATCGAGGGGGACATAGGCGCCACCGGCTTTGAGGATACCCAACGCGCCGACGACAAGGGCTGCGGAGCGCTCAATGCAGAGCCCGACCAGCACGTCGGGACCGACCCCGAGCGCGCGAAGATGATGCGCAAGCTGGTTAGCCCGGCGGTCAAGCTCGCCATAGGTCAGTATTTCGCCGTTTGCCGCCACAGCCGGGGCGTCTGGTGTCGCCACGGCTTGTGCGCCGACGAGATCGGGCACCAGAAAATCCTTCGCATACACGATGTCTAGGCCCCGCGTTATCGCCGTGGATGCGCTTCGTGCTACTCCCGCCTCACTCGGCGCGCTCGCCACAGGTGCCAGGGAAACAGTTTCCGCGTTATCGATCGTGCTATCTGCCAGGGCATTTACATCTTCGCTGTTAGCTGCCATTGACCGATCCTGCCTGGTTACAATGTGGTTTATGCAAACACGGCTTTCACTGGCCGTTGATGCCGAATCGACACTACCTTCGTCCCCTGCGCCCGATGACCGCGCTGGGCGCATGCCGGAATGCTCATCACTAACACCGCGCTACAGCGTGCCGCCTGGTCCAAATCTCCTCTTTGAGCGCACATGCACGTCCATGTATGTCCACCATAGGCACATTCTTATGGACTCCGTGGTTGAGATGCGCCGGCCAGCAGGCGCGGGGGCGGGCTGTGACACAAGTTGGGGTTGCCTCTATCCGCCGCGGTCGTTCTATGGAGGGCGGTTAACCAGCAATTTGGGCCGCTGTGTACAACTGTGGCCATTACCAGAAATCCGGCATTAAAGATGACAGCGCGGCTGCGGAGGTGCATCCGGCCAAGGGAG